>JAFYQC010000218.1 GCA_017547265.1 Kiritimatiellia bacterium
AATGGCATTCGGCGGCGCATCGCGCAGGGAGAGTCTAAAAAAGACATCTACAATCAATACACGATGACCGAATGGGAGTCGTGCGTCACCCGTTTTCTGCCTACACAGGTGTCGCTGCGTAGCCGCAAGAAATGGGGATGGCTTAACAACATCCTTTTGGCCTGTCTCGCCTTGATTACTGTCTTCAAAGTGTTAGATGTGTTCTTTTTGACATCGGATTTGGGGAGCAATACTGGCCGATGCATCGTTCTCCTAATTGCGGCGGCTATCAATATCGCCATAATCGTCGCCATCGCCCGATTCAGCGGAATTGCCTATCTTCTTGCCATTTGCTTTGCTGGCAGAGGAATTGCAAATATCTTTGAAGCAATGGGCAAGGTCAGCCTGTCATTCGACTTGGGATCGGCTATCTTTGTTCTTAATGCCGCCTTGGTGGTGTCTTCGCTCGTTCTTTTGCTGATCCTATACAAAGTGCTTCTGCCTAATACAAACTTCATACTCCAGCCGAAACGCAATGCTATGGGAAATCCTATTTTCGATGATTAATTCCAAATGTGGCGTACAAAAAATCTGATTCATCCTGGCGAGATACTTCAAGAGGAGTTTCTTGCGCCGTTGGGCATTAGCCAGACGCGTCTCGCGCTGGATTTGCATGTGCCGGCGCCGCGCATCAACGCGATCGTGCGCGGCAAGCGGGCGATTACCGCCGACACCGCGCTTCGCCTTGGCCAGTATTTCAAGATGGAGCCGCAGTTCTGGCTCAATCTTCAGGCCAATTACGACCTCGGGGTTGCTTCCGGCGGTGTGTGGTCGAGAATCAAGAAGCTAATTCCCGAGTTCATGCCGGAAAACGCCGCCGCTGTTCTATAGGAATGAGGTAACTATGCGACAGGATGGCGACCTTGATAACAAAGAGACGATCAGAATCATCGTGGCTGTTATTGTCGTCGCACTTGGCATTTTCTATGGAGTGGTGAATGAGCTGAGAATCCCCGAAGTGCTGGGTGTCGTTTTGCTTTGCCTAGTTATTGTCGTTCCATTTTTGTTAGTCGCGCATGCGAGGGATGAGAGACTTAGGCGGGAGCGTGAGGCAGTCCGCAGACAGTGCGAGGCCGTGCGAGCAAAAGGCGGGCAGTGCGACTGGAGCAAGGCGAAGGGCGGCACGCTTCGCTATGCTGAACCGCAACTTGACCATGGCATAAGGAAGCCCTATCACACTGGACGAATCAAGGAAGCGCGCAAGCCGCCATCAGCCGACGGCACTTGAGGCATCTGAGCCGGGGCGTCCCAAAAGCCTGTTTGCGCGTTGCTGCCGGTTTGCGCGTCAGATTTGCCGCGGAGTCATTTGCCTGCGGCGATAGGAGCGATTAGTAACTGTTGAGGAGGCTTGAATGGGTTTAACATGTAATGAGGAAGCGGGGAGAGTGGCCGAGCGCTGAGCGGAGCGACGCGCGGGGATGCGGTTCGCGGATTGCGCCGACAGGCGCGAGTGAGGCAAGGAGCCGGTATTCCGGCGACGCGGCATCACGACGCGAATGGCGAGCGAAAGACGCGGGAGCATCGCCGTGTGGAACGGTAGCGAAGCCGAGGGCACTCTCCACGCGACGAACTCGACCAGAGGTGCCAAGCGCGGTCACGGTCGGGGTCTTGCCGAGCGGACCGAAGCAGGGGGAGGCGAGTTGTGCAGGACTGCGACCCGAAGGCATATATGTATATGTCGAGCGGTCGCAAGGACGCACAAATCGCCCGCTCTGCACAGGGAGCACGGTTGCCCCGACCGTGACCGCACGGTGGAAGGCAAGCCAGCACCAAGCACGAAGTCAGGCAAACCAGCACACGGCAAACACACACAGGGCAAGGGGTGGACTGCGGCTTAAGTTCGGCCGCAAAATCTTTTGCGCCGTCTTGCGGTGATGGGGTGCCAGATGGTATAATTACCACTACACAACGGAGCAACGCATGAAGAAGATACTTGGACTCGTAGTCAGCCTCACAATCATCAGCGGCGCATGTGCCGCGGTGCTTGCGTACGTCAACTCAATCACGGCCGAGCCGATCAAGGCGACGGCCGAGAAGGCAAAGGAGGCCGCGAAGCTCGCCGTCCTATGCGGCGAGGAAGGATACACCGCCGAAGGACGCTCCAACGAGGGATACGGCGGCGATATCGTCCTCATGGTCGGCTTCAAGAAGGACAAGAAGACAGTCATTTCCTACAAGGTGCTTCAGGCGACCGAGACCCCGGGCCTCGGCATGAAGCTCAAGACGCCCGAATTCGCCGACCAGTTCGCCGGCAAGGACGGCTCCTCGCTCAAGGTAAAGAAGGACGGCGGCGAGATCGAGGCGATCACGTCCGCGACGATCACCTCCCGCGCCGTCTGCAAGGCGATTGCCGACGCGCAGAAGAAGCTTCAGTAAGCAAGCGGCTCGCCCGAAAAGGGCATTGCCACAACATCACGAAAGGACAAGGTCAATGGCCTCGAAAAAGACGTTCATAAACGACGACTTCCTTCTCACGACAAAGGCGGCTAAGGAGCTCTACCACCGCCATGCTGAGAAGATGCCCATCATCGACTACCACTGCCATCTTCCGCCGGTGGAGATTGCCGAGGACAAGCGCTGGGACGATATCGCAGACGTGTGGCTTGGCGGCGACCACTACAAGTGGCGCCAGATGAGGTCGAACGGCTTCGAGGAACGGCTCTGCTCGGGGCGCGGCAAGGATGGCTGCGCGTCTGGCTGGGAGAAGTTCGAGGCGTTCGCGAAGTCGATGGAGCGCATGGTCAAGAACCCGCTCTTCGACTGGTCGCATCTCGAGCTCGCGCGCTATTTCGGCGTGACCGAGCGCCTCTCTGGGGCGAGCGCGAAGCGCATCTACGAGAAGTGCAACCGCCAGTTAAAGGCGAAGTGGTTCTCCGCGCGCGGGCTCATGAAGAAGTCGAATGTCAAGGTCGTCTGCACGACGGACGATCCCGTTGACTCGCTCGAGTACCACCTTGCGATTGCGAAAAAGCCGTTCTGGACGCAGATACGCCCTGCGTGGCGCAGCGACAAGGCGTCGAAGGTCGAGAACCTGAAGACCTGGAACGAATGGATCGACAAGCTCTCCAAGGCCGCGAAGATGCCGGTCAAGACGATGGACGACTTCCGCGAGGCGATGGCGAAGCGCCATGCGTTCTTCGAGAAGGCGGGGTGCGTTGTTTCCGACTACGGCATAACCGAGGTCTTCGCCGCTCCCTACACCGAGGCCGAGCTCAAGGCGATCTTCAAGAAGGCGCGTGCCGGCAAGAAGCTCACGCCGCAGGAGGCGCTCAAGTTCAAGAGCGCATGGCTCTACGAGGGGCTCAAGGCCGACGCGAAGTCGAACTGGTCTACGCAGCTCCACTACAACTGCCTCCGCGACCTCAACGGCGCGATGTACGACGTGATGGGTCCCGACACCGGCTTCGACGCGATCGGCGACTGGTCGGTTACCGAGTCGCTTGCGCGTCTCTTCGACCGCCTCGAGCGCGAAGACTCGCTTCCGCGCTGCATCCTCTACTCCCTCAACCCAAAGGACAACGAGATGCTTGCGACTGTCATGGGTTGCTTCCAGAAGGCCCCGTACCGCGGCAAGATACAGCTCGGCGCGGCGTGGTGGTTCCTTGACCAGAAGGACGGCATGAGAAAGCAGATCGAGGCGCTCGCCGCGCTCGGCTCGCTCGGCAACTTCGTCGGCATGCTCACCGACTCGCGCTCGTTCCTCAGCTACACGCGTCACGAGTACTTCCGCCGTCTCCTCTGCCAGAAGCTCGGCGAGGAAGTCGAGAAGGGCGAGATCCCGAACGACCTCAAGTGGCTTGGCGGGATCGTCGAAGACATCTCGTTCAACAACGCCAACCGCTACTTTGGATTCGGCGCATGATAATCAATCCGAACGACAACGTCGAGATTCGCGAGGACGGGCACAAGTACGCGCTTCGCGACATCGCCGAGGGCGAGAACATCGTCAAGTACGGCATGCCGATCGGCCACGCGACCAAGCCGATCGCGAAGGGCGAGCACGTCCATGTCCA
Source organism: Kiritimatiellia bacterium (assembly GCA_017547265.1). Next base: position 4,053 of record JAFYQC010000218.1, read on the forward strand.
TAACGTGAAGACGAACCTCGGCGAAGTGCTCGAGTACAAGTACGAGCCGGACGAGGCCGCGATCAACGGCTGGAAGACGGTCGAGCCGAAGGAGACTTTCCTCGGCTACCGCCACGCCGACGGCCGCGTCGGTATTCGCAACGACATCTGGGTCATTCCTCTTGTCGGCTGCGTGAACCGCCTCGCGGAGCGTCTCGCGCAGTCGTGCGGCGGTCTCGCGCTGACGCACCCCTACGGCTGCTCGCAGATGGGCAAGGACCACGAGACGACGGCGAACATGCTCGCGCAGTTCTGCCATCATCCGAACGCGGGCGGCGTGCTCGTCGTCTCTCTCGGCTGCGAGAACAACACGCTCGAGAGTTTCGCTGAAAGACTTGGTTTTGACGGCAAGACTTTTGATCATGAAAAGGGCGTATTCCAGCCCCGTTCCCCATTCCCCGTTCCCCGTTCCCCATCTCTCAACATCCGCTTTATGAAGGCGCAGGACCCGGGCGACGAATATGAACGCGGACTTGAGCTTCTCAAGGAACTCGACGCGGCGCGTCCGAAGGAGCGCGTTGAAGTCTCGGTGCGGGAGCTTGTGGTGGGTCTCAAGTGCGGCGGGTCCGACGGCTTTTCGGGGCTCACTGCGAATCCGCTCGTCGGGCGTTTCTCTGACTGGCTCGCCGCGCGCGGCGGCGCGACGGTGCTCACCGAGGTGCCAGAGATGTTCGGCGCGGAGACTCTTTTGATGAAGCGCTGTCGCACGAGGGCGATTTTCGACAAGTGCGTCGAGATGATCAACGGCTTCAAGGACTACTACACTTCGCACAACCAGGTGTGCTACGAGAATCCGAGCCCCGGCAACAAGGCGGGCGGCATCACGACGCTTGAAGACAAGTCGCTCGGCTGCGTCCAGAAGGGCGGCTCGTCGCCGGTCGAGGATGTGCTGCTCTACGGAGAGAGCGTCAAGGCGCACGGGCTTTCGCTCATGACGGGGCCGGGAAACGATCTCGTCGCGTCTACGGTGCTCGCCGCAGCGGGTTGCCATTTGATTCTCTTCACGACTGGGCGCGGCACGCCCTTCGGGTGCGTCATTCCTACGATGAAGGTGGCGACAAACGACACGCTCGCCGCGAACAAGCCCAACTGGATCGACTGGAACGCCATGTCGAACCCCGATGTCGATGAGTTTGCGAAGAAGGTTCTTGCCGTCGCTTCCGGCGAGAAGGCGAAGAACGAGCTCTCGGGCGCGCAGAGCGTCGCGATCTTCAAAGACGGCGTCACG
>JAFYQC010000219.1 GCA_017547265.1 Kiritimatiellia bacterium
ACATCCCCGACTGCGTGAGGCACATCCGCGGATCTGCGTTCTACGGCTGCACGAGCCTGACGGACGTGACGCTCCCCGACTCGGTGATGGACATCGAGGGCAAGGCGTTCTACAACTGCCGCAGCCTGACAGAATTGGAGATTCCTGACAGTGTGGAGCGAATTGAGCATGAAGCGTTTTACTGTTGCAGCGGGCTCTCCAGTATTGAAATTGGCTATGGGGTGTCCGAACTTCATGATAACGCGTTCGGCAGTTGCAGTAATCTGAAAAGTGTCACATTCAAAGGTAATGCGCCGGAGGTTTATAGTGCGTTTGAGAATGTTTCTGAGAACTGCGTTGCATACGTTCTGCCGAATTCGACCGGGTGGGGTGTGAGTGCGGGCGAGAAGTGGAATGGACTGACGCTCATGTATTGGTATTATGCAGGGTTCCCGCTGGTCGAGCATGATTCGGATATTCGGGTCGCATTGGCGGGGGCAGCCGATGGTCGTCTGGCGGGAATGATTACGAATGTGGTTGAATACTATGCCTACTGGGATTGGGCGCACAGCGTCAAGAACCGGATTGGACAGCTTTTGGAATCCTCGGAGGTGAAGTCTTCGCCCCATGCGGCGGCGGCGTATCTGCTGGGAGCGGAAGAATTGTTCGACAACGAGCCGACGATTGTGATTACGGGTGTGGAGATGGGCGATGGCGCGGCAAGCGCATCCTTCTTGAATCGGAACGGGCTGCTTCTTGCGGACGCGCAGAAGCGCGTCCCTCCCGCATGCATGACCGTGAGCGTGGTCGTGAAGGACGGCGAGAGGGTGGTCGCGGTCGACGCGTCGAAAGTGGCGGCGATGTTCGAGGCGACGAGCGACCTCGGCGACTGGAACGGCGCTGCGAAGCTGACGCCGACGGTGCAGGTGCTGGAGGGCGACGGCGCCACCATGCGCTTCAGGGTGACGCCCGGCGACGGGACGGCGACGCGCGCGTTCCTGAGAATACGACGATAGATATGATTCGGAATGAAGGAAACATAGTGGAGGGTGTGTTATGTTCACATTGATTAATTCGCTGTTCACGCCGCTCAAGGCGTTCTGCCAGCAGGTGCTCAACATGTGCGTGCGAATGTTCCCGCATGGCGTATTGTGGAACCTCCTGGGGTTGGTGACGTTTGTCGTTGCAATGGCGCTGGCGCTGTACGTAATCGTGCTGATCCTTCGCAAGTTGCATTCCGGGACGTATGTGAGGCAAGTCACGTGGCCATACACTTTTAGCCACATCTTGCTGGGCGCGGCACTTGGAATTGCAGGTCTTGTCAATCCCGCCGACGACGACTGGAGGACGATTCTCTATGTCGTGTTTGGTGGTTGGGCTGTTCTTGCGCTGTTGCTGATGATGCGGCGAGCATTCACCTTTGAGAAATCTCTCCTTTTGCGGCTTCTTTATCTTGTGGTCGGGCTTGCGTATGGAGTTGAGTTGCTGGCTGTCGGCATGTTTTCGGTTTTGATCGTATATGCCGCTGTCGTGGTCGTCATTGTGGTCCTCGTGGCTCTTGCAGTTGTGTTTGGTGGACTGAGGTCGATGTTCCCGCAATCCTCGGGCGGCGGTGGGGGTGGAACAGTGTCGCAACGTGAAGCTACTTTGGAAGACGGAACAAAGGTTGTCGAGGAGGGAATCGGCTGGAGGGAGGTCGGCGGTTCCAAAACGTACAACGAGAACATGGACGGAACTTTTTCAAGAACGTCGTAACGGGCTTTATAGAAGCACATGAAATCTTCGTTTAAAAGATGTCTTTGGCTGTGTGTGGCATGTCTTGCTTGGACAGTTGCATGTGCCGAAACGTTTACATACATGGACGGTGGCAATCCGTATTTCCCGATTCCTGACAGGAATTACGCGACGGTGGATGGCGTAAGGTATGGCTATATTGTAGATAGCGGCAGAGCGATGATATTCTGCTGGGAATACAACAGCTATATGGGTCGCGCCTTCCCTTGCAACGCCGTGTCCGCGCCGATAAATGAAGATGGAAGCCATTATCCGTTCTGCGTGAAGGGCGATATTGTCATTCCCTCGGAGTTGGACGGTCTCCCGGTCACGAAGATCGGACACAAGGCGTTTCAGGGGTGTAGCGGAATAACTTCGGTTGAAGTGCCGGAGGGCGTTGTTGACATTGAAGACAAGGCTTTCGCGACAAACACCTCGATGAGGGTATTTATATGCGCTGAATCCGTTACGAACATAGCGTCGACGGTGCCACGATACGCTTCAGGGTGATGCCCGGCGACGGCACGGCCTCAAGCGCGTTCCTGCGGATAAAGAAGTAGGTTTAACATTTAGGCGGAGGAAACGTATGGAGCAAGAAGAAGAGAAGTCTCACAAGAAGACCGAATGGATCGTTGCTGAGCATGGGGAAGATCATGCTACGATTAACGCTGAAAGTGGAGATATTAAGTCCAGCGACGATCAAGAGCTTGTGTACCTTGGAATGTGGGGAAAAGAACTGAAATCAGTCTCGGTGAAAGAAGGTAACTTCTGCTTGAAATTACCTAAAGGATGGAAAGCAGATCCAGTAAATGTCGAGGTGGCAAGTCGATGGGACCAGGGGTTCTTTTTTGCTGGTCCGATAGATCAGGAATGGGCATACGTGCAGCACCTGGTTTTGTCGCCTGAACATGTCAATGACGACATAAAAGATGCAATCAATATAGAGTTGCGCCTTTTCGGCTTGGTGTCCATCCATCCACCTAAAGGGACGGAGCGCCTAACCATAAAAGATATGGCTTCGTTTGGTTGCGTGCCTGTTACAAGTTCTGCATTTCTTAAGCGACATTGCGCGGACAGGATGGCAACTTGGATTGGCACCTTTCTCAGGGACGGTGTGAAATGTCGCCTTTACATACTTTGCCTTCAGAGGGGGCGTGAAGTTTGGAGGGTAGAGTATGTGTTCCCCGTCAAAGAGTACTCTGCGACACAGATTAATTGGAATGGCAAGGAGGCTGTTAAAAGCGATATAGAATACGAAATAGGCGACCAGCCGTCGCAGCCCGAACAAATAAGAGCGGGAATTGTTCTTGGGAATTTCAGGGCATATGATGCTGCCAGATGCCAGCTCTGCGGAAAGATCGTCTCGGATGAAGACATTGTCGAGATACCTCTTGAAAACGTCGATTTGACTCAAATCATAGGTGTGCCAATTCGCGGAGAATGCACGGTAAAACCTCATTGTTGTCCTGAATGTAGGGGCAAGTTTAAAGCCAAGGACATCTCGGAGGCTCAGATAAAGGCCATTCCAGCCATTGCAGAGGTGTTGCAAGGTGGCGCAAGGATAGAAGATGAATGGCTTAAGGCAAATGTCGACAAGTCGAGCAAAAGGCGCTTTTGGATATTCCTTATGTCAATTGCCGGTTTATTTGTTGCCTTGATGATTGCCGGAAGAATTTTCAAGGCGCTTATACATGGTGCTTCCTGACAACTCTGCGACGCATTTAGCTTCTGCCGCATCGAGATGGAAAAGTGAAATAGGAAAGGATCAAGCAATGGAACTAAACTGCACAACCGAGAAGAGCGAGAAGGAAACGGTTAAGCCATCTTGGCGTAGGCGTGCGCTTAAGATCATCCTATGGCTTGTTGGCGTCCCAATTGCGCTGGCGGCGCTGCTTACGATCTATTTCTGCATTGGTGGAATCGAGTGGGGCGACTGGACGATCCCTGACGAGGCGGATCTGCGGCTTGAAGTGCGAGAGGTGCCAGACGAGGAGAATGCATATCTGGCGCTACAGGCTTTGACAAACGTCTATCATGTTGCTGAAGGCGATGATGAATCTGCTGAGATATCAGACGAGACGTTTGTCATGTACTATGGCGATCCGTCCTTCAGGGGGCATGTTGGCGATGATCTGGGGAAGTGGTCCGCCATACGCAGTGACCCGGCGTCGCCGGAACGAGCTGCGAGGATACTTGCCGACAATGCGGAATTCTTCGAGGGCTTTAAAAAGGCGTTGTCACTTAATGGTTATGTTGATGTTGACGCGAGACGTAAATGTGCCAGGTCCGCCAAGGAAGGCAAGATGACATTTGCGATGTCATTTTCAACATTCCGGCCCTTCCTTAAGTTTGCGCGACTTGTCAAGATGCGGTCGCAAGTTGCAATAGAGAAGGGTGATGTTGAAGCTGCCGTTTCCGATATTGCCGATATGCACGCCTTGGGGCAGCGTCTTAAGATAAACAACGAAGATCTAATTTTATATGTGTGTGGTGGATGGATCGAGAAATTTTCATTTGCAAAGATGTGCGATATCGTGGCGACAGGCAATGCCACGGAGGAGATTCTCGGGCGGTTCGGCAATATGGTTGCCGTGAGCGAGGCCAATGCGCCAATGGCCTGGGAACGTGCTCTGAAGGCGGAGATTGCAAAACATTCTGAAGGGGTGGAGTGGCATTGCAATCATCCGGACAAGGCACTGATTTATGCTGGTCCGATTTTCTATAACATTGAAGGTGACACTGTGTCGCCTACAATTTTATGCCGACTACTTGCAAATTGGCCTGGGTTTGCCAAATTTGCCTTTCACCGTCGCGAGATGCTATATCGCCAGACCATGCTTGATCGCGCTATGCTTGCAGGTGACGATGGCCTGACGGAAATGATTTTGCGTGAGATTCCTCGCAGTATGTTCCTGCCAAATTGTGTAGGCAACAACATGATTGCCGGGCTATGTCCTATTTTAAGTCCGCTTAGTAAAGAGAGCAGTCTGAACCGTCTTTGTCCGCGGCTCGTGCTTGCTTCTGAGAAATGGCGCAGGGCGCATGGGGGAGTGAATCCGCCGTCGCTTGACGCGCTCGTGCCTGACTATCTTGCAGATGTTCCAAGAGACCCGTGGAGCAAGTCGGGTGAGCCCATTAAGTATGCCGCCGCGCTTGGTGTCGCATGGAGCGTCGGCTTTAAGGGCAATTACGACTACCGTGAAATTGTGAAGGGCAATGCCAATGGGAATACATCGGCTACTGACGGCGACACGCAAAA
>JAFYQC010000220.1 GCA_017547265.1 Kiritimatiellia bacterium
CGGTCGAGCACGCGGTTGCGGCTCTCCGGCGACTCGCGCGCCGTCACGATTATGCCGGTGTAGGGAACCGACAGCCTCGCGATCACGAGAATCCGCGCGAACGTCGCGTCGTCGATGAGCCACGGCGACTCCTCCGGCACGTGCGTACCGCTCGCCGGCTCGAGGCGCGGGAACGAGAGCGTGTGCGGACCGATGTTGAACCAGCGCTCCAGGTCGCGCGCGTGCATCACGGTCGCCAGCAGCTCGTAGCGCCAGTCGCAGAGACCGTAGAGGACCCCGAGCCCCACGTCGTCCACTCCCGCCTCCATGCAGCGGTGGAAGCAAGTCGTGCGCCAGTCGTAGTTCCCCTTCACGCTCCACGCCGGGTGCATCTCCTCGTAGAGCTTCCTGTTGTAGGTCTCCTGGAACACCTGGAACGTGCCTATGCCGACCGAGCGAAGCACCTTCAGATCCGCCACCGGCAGCGGCGCGGCATTCACGTTCACGCGGCGGATTCCGACGGGAGCGCCGGTGCGCGGCGCCTTCACCTGCCTCGCGTAGCAAGTCTCGATCGTCTCGGCGATGTACTCCGTGGACGTCGACGGGTGCTCGCCGTAGACTGCGATGAGCCGCTTGTGGCCGATACGTCCGGCGAGGACGTCGACCTCCTCCTTCAGCTCGTCCATCGTCAGCACGCGGCGCTTCTGCTCGGCGTTGCCCTGGCGGAAACCGCAGTAGCGGCAGCCGTTCACGCAGAGGTTCGACACGTATAGCGGCGCGAACACCACGATGCGGTTGTCGTAGACCTTGTGCTTGATGCGGTCGGCGGCCGCGCGCATCTCCTCGAAGAGCGCGGGATCCGTGACCTGCATCAGGACGGCAGTCTCCTCCGGGAGCAGCGTCTCGCAGGTCGATTTGCTCTTCGCAAGTATCTCCCTAACGCGCACCGGGTCGGCCGCGACGCCGTCCGTCGCCGCGATGAGCCGCCGTATCTCCGCGTCGTCTATGAAGTGCCGGCCGTCCGGAAGGTACCTGTCGATCTCCGGCTGCACCACGAAATTCTTCACATAGTCAGCTGCGTCGCTGAACTTCCTTATGCCTGAAACGTCTGCCATTTCTCCCACGTCTTTCCAGCAAAGACAGTCGCCCCCGATCCGCGCCTAAGCGTGGACCCTCCTGCGCCTATCGCTGTCTTGCCCATAGTGGAAAGAAATTATACCAAAAACAGGCCGAGCCTTTCCACTGCGTTTCTCGTCTGCGCAGCAAACTGCGGCTAGCGGTGAAGAAGCCGCAATCACGCCATCGGCTTAAGTTTCCGCCAATCGCATTTGTCGGCGAAACGCAGCACGGCGAGCACTATCGATGCCCCATTGCCAACGCCCATCGAAATATGCTATACTTTCCGCGTTGTGCCAAATGGCATAATACCTTTTGGCATAATGCCATTTAGCACAACACCTGAAGAAAAGAGGCAACAATGAACCCATTCAAATACGGATGCACTGTCAATGGAGACTTCTTCTGTCCGCGTCCTGCACTTGAGCGCGAACTCGCCTCGCGCATAGAGTCCGGCCAAAACGTCGTCATGCAGGGCGACCGCAGGACAGGAAAGACATCCCTCGTCCTCGAAACCGTGCGCCACATGAAGGGCATCGCACTCTTCCATGCCGATTTTCTCTGCGTACGCGACCAAGCGGACGTCTGCCGCAGGCTTGTTGCCGCCCTCGCACGTCTTGAAGATTCCGAACGCTGGATAACAAAGACTATACGCATGCTCGCTCATCTCAGACCGACGGTTTCCATAGACCCTTCCTCCGGCGCACCGACGGTTACGGTTGATGCACGGGTCGCCGCCGAACCTGCGACGCTCGACTCTGTGCTTGACGTGCTTTTGGCGCAAACCAAGCGGCGCAAGACATGCGTTCTTCTCGACGAGTTTCAGGACATCCTCGACATTGACGACGGAGAAAAGACGCTCGCCGTGCTGCGTTCCAGAATTCAGCTCGACTCCAACACTCCGTACATTTTCCTCGGCAGCATACGGAACAAGATGGCGGAGATATTCTTCAAGTATTCCAGTCCGTTCTACCATTCCGCCGCTGCGTTCAAGGTCGGAAACATCGACCCGGACGAATTCTTCGCATTCATCAAGAGGCGCTTTGCCACGGGTGGACGAAAACTCACGCGCCAGATGTTCGACGCAATCGCCCGCACAGCACGCGACACACCTGGCTTTATCCAGGAACTCTGCGACGCACTCTGGCAGATGAGCAACAGCGGGGCAACGCTTAAGGAATCCGACATCCAAGAGGCTCTTGCGATCATTTTCGCCCGTGAACACGATCACTTCACATTTGCGATCAAGCAGCTTACCGCCCAGCAGACCCGCGTTCTCCGCACCATCGCCGGACGCGGCGGCAAGGAGATATACTCCGGCGCATTCCTTGACGCTGCGCAAGTCTTTAGCGCGGCATCCGTAAAAAAGGCCGTCGCCAAACTCGAACGGGAGAACATCATATACAACTACGACGGCGAATATCGCTTCGGCAGCCCGTTTTTCTGCGAATGGCTCCTGCGTCAATGAGCACGCGACTATACGACAACGGCATTGCCTACATCGGCCAGATCGACTTCCTCTCCTCGACCCCCACAGCATCGAGACGCTGTAGCCGCCCGTTCATGCGAGACCCTCAACATAGGCCCCAGAAGCCGATAACTTAATAAAATCTCACATTCTGCGACATAAATCGCAGCCATCGCAGAGGTCTCACCCTATGAATTCCTTCAGGAATTTGAAGTGGGAGAGAACGAACTTCTCCCCATAGAATTCGTCAAAGCACTGTCATTGGTGATTCCTGAGAACGATCCAGTCATCCATATTAATATTCACATGGACACCCCAGACAAACATGCCTCGGCTCTAATTATCAATTGCCAACTCCGCATCCTCACACGAACCATCAGGTAGTTGTTCGCAAAGCTGCGTCATCAATTGAATGTTCTTGGAGTACCAAGGATCGTCGCCGGGCCTTGGTCGGATCTCTTGAATATATCCGCCTTTGAGAAGTTTTGAGACCGCATCGTCAAAATCCTGTTCAAACATGACCGGAGACACTAGACCTGGCTGGAAAGCAGAAACAATCCGATTGAAGATAGAGTCCGTTCCCCTATTATGGGTAATGGACTTAAACACTTTACGGCAATCAGACACTTCATCTGCCGGATATCTCGCGCTCAACCCATCCTTAAGTTGCGCGAGCATATTCCGAAACTTCCCAACATCAGGACGAGGTGTTGGCCAAGTTGAAAACGCCTGACCAGCAGATGCAATTCCATTATCACCATTATAAATCAATCGGTCAATCAGCGCATCACTCGCATCATTCGGATTGCACCAATCACTCACCGCCTTTACCTTCTCACAAATATCGACATATCTGTCATGCCAAGTCGGGTCAAGACCTTGAATGGCTCTTTTGTATAGATTATGCATATCTTGTTCCTCCTTATATATTGAAACCTTAGTGGAAGCGGCGCATGAACGTGCCGTCCCACTTGTAGATGTGAGTGTAGCCGTCATCGGTACAGATAGTAACCAACTCACCTGTTGTAGTGGCTTGGATGACATTTGTGCTCATGTTATAACGACGAATCTGTTGTCCCCAATCATTGTACAATGTGGCTGAACGGCCTTCTATTTGCATGTGATAACTGCGATTTGGATCAAGTCCCTTGCTATCATCAATCTCGCCATCTTCGATCTCGGCTTCGTCCTCGTCGCTAAAGAATTCTTCCGCCGACACAGACTCGTCATCGTTTGTATTACCGTTCCCACTAAAGAACTCTTCGGCAGACATGAATTCTGGCTCTTGTGGTTCTGGGGATTCGTCGCCCAAAAACTGTATATCCTTTGCGCCATCGGCAAAATCCCCGACACGCGCTCCGCAATGCTTGCAGAACTTGACCCCATCGGTCAGTTCCGATCCACAACTTTCACAGTATGCCATTATTGTTTTCCTTTCATTTGAGTTTTTGGTTTAAAAGCGACAACAAGTCCTTGGCAGCATTGAGCTTGCGTTGAATCAAGTTGGATAAGAATTCAAATGAGAAGTCCTTTTTGTCCTTCAATGGAAGGTATTGGTATTTGAATTCCTTGCCAAAGGAATAATAGCCCCTCTTCTGTGGTCGTCCAGATGCCGTCTGTCGAGGCTCATTTGTAAACCAAAGTTTTTTCTCGAGCAGTCCAATGATTTCCTTGATATTGCTTACCGAAACCACATCTTCATCACACTTGATAAACCACATGTATTTGTTTGCGTGGACTTCTATGCCAATTGAGCATTCAGCTCCCCAGTTGTCATCCATCTTCTGATCCTTGTCATCCCTACTGTCTTTGAAGAATCTGACCTCCAGGATGGCGTCACCACGCAAGAAAGAGGTGGTTATCTTAAAATTGAATCCTTGCTCACTCGCATATTTATCAAGCTCACCCTCCCTCACATCGCAAGATAACCGTCTCGCAAAAACAGCTGTCTGGATCTTCTTACACAAATCTTGCAGCGGAGTCCCTTCAAGCTCAGGAAAATCCTCAGGCATGGGCATTCGCGTACCATTCCAATCTATTTCTCGATCAAGAACGTTCTTTAATCGCGATATAAGTTGTCCATACTGGATTATGGCTGATTTTTCAAACGAGTCTACATGACTCCAGCGATCAGTATTAACAAAATTTGTTATATAGTCAGTTATGACTTGATAGTCGACATAGTGCCATCCGTCCGGGTGTTGATTCCCTAACAGATCATGGACTCCAAGAAGAACGCCACCGCCAAATTGCTTAACTGGCTTACTTTTACTAAGTGTTTGCTGATACCTTTCAAGTTGATACGCGCCTGGCAAAGACTTGAACTTGTTTTCAATCACATAAGCCGTGTCGCCTGATTCAAGCACGATGTCCATGTGGTTCTTCTCGCGGAAAACCTTAAATTCTTTCCCCTTAAGTTCCTTAAAGAACACCCCGGCAAAATGATGATTCCGCTCTAACATCCACGCCAGCACATTGGAGTGAAAGAGTTCATGAGATCCATTGGACATCTTGTAAAGCAAGGATCTTTTCAGTTCGTTCATGTCAATATCTTCTGCCAGAGAATCGTCATCGCCAGCAGCCGAAACTGGGCAACCACATTTCTCGCAAAACCGTTCTTGCCCAGTCAATTCATACCCACACTCTTCACAGTATGCCATTAGGCGACACCCCGCCTTTTACGCATTATGATCATTTCTTCGTGGTTTTTCGGCTCATTCAAGAATTCCTTCAGTCCAGATGCTGCATCTTTCCATACGTATCCTTCCGCCGACCACAATCGTAGCTTCTCGTCTTGAAATCTTTGCGTCTCTGGACTCCACGGAGTAATGTCAAGATTTCCACAAACAGGAATAATCTCTATCTCGCCATCTTGAACGATTTTAACTTCATCAATATTGATTGCAGAACAGCCAATAATATCAGGCACTTCTTTAAGTCTCTTCCGAACATCAGAGAACGACACTCTTGTCTCTGGGGAGATGCTTCCCACAATCAGAACATCAATAGCATAGAAGGATTGACCTTGCTTCATTTTAACATCCTTTCTCACAACCATTTCATCAACTTCCTCTTGCCATCCTTCTTAATGAATAACGCACCGCCTAGCCAAAGGGCTGCAAAGGTCAAGAAGCATGGAATAGCAATTGCATCATTACCTCCGGTCTGCTTTGTGGGCTGAGATTCAGCGCTCGTCGTTTGTCCAGAAGCATCCGTCGGCTTTTCAGTAGTACCGCAATTTGAAAAGAACCCAATGAGTGCCGCCCAAAGGATGCCGAACAGAATCCATCTTCTGGCATATGCAAGATGGACACCGAGCCAGCCAAACAAAATCCCTAGCAAGAGAAACAGCCAGCGTTTCCTAGAAGATTTCTGTTCGGCATTATTCCTTTGTGACACTTCAGAGGCAATTCGGGCTTCCATCTTTGCTTGTTGAACTTTTAATTCTGCATCCTTCCTGGCGAGTTCCGCCGCTGCCTTTGCCTCCGCCGCTTCACGTTTCGCACGTTCCGCATCGACTTTCATCGCTGCAGCTTTCTCGGCTTCCTTATGAATCCGAGCTTGTTCTTGCATCTGCCGCTTGTGTTCTGCTTCACGACGCTCGCGATCCTTACGTTCTTCTGTTTCACGACGCACACGTGCCTGTTCAGCCATCTCTCGCTCTTTCTTTGCCGAATCTTCTGCACGTCGTCGGACTTCGTCTAATCGCTGCGCTTCACGCCGTGCCTCTTCCTGTTTACGCTCAAGTTCGGCAAGCCGCTTCCGTTCGTCACGTTCTACATCCATCGGACTTGAAGGTGACGATTTCGGCGCTTCCGTGGCACTTTCCGCCAAGAGCTTCTTTTCTATTTCTGAACATCTGTCGGGTGCTATCGCGAGCTCCCGGCCCTTTTTGATTAGTGCCATACGAAAGACACCGCTGATGCGTCCATCCTTCATCGATTGTTTCACAGCTTCCGCGTATTGGCGTTCGCTGTTGGTGAGGTTATCCAACGTGTTCATTGTGTTTTCCTTTCCATCACTTGCCTGCTTCAAAGATCGCCCTTGAAAGTTTTATCGCACTCTTCAGACTCATGCGACATATTGAAACATTCAGTTCACTTCCCATCATCATCTTCAAAGGTAGGAATGTAATCATCATCCTCTCCGTCGTCATCATCTTCTCCTTCATCTTCCTCATCGCAATCCTCGTCGTCCCCATCTTCTTCGTCATTGCAGTCTTCACCATCACATCCTTCATCATCCTCGTATTCGTCATCTTCATCGTCATTTTCATTTTTGGCCATTTCTAACCAAAACTCACTTTCCGAGTCAGCGTCTCCTAGCCCCCAAGAATAATCCCAATTCTCTTCACATGATTTAAGCCATTCCCCCAGAGACTGCATTGCCTTTACATCTCCGGCGATTATGGACGGCAAGAACTTAAGATAGCCCTTCGCCCTCACAATCATCTCAATAGGCCACTCTTCGGAATCCTTTTCTTCGACAATCTTTTCGAAACATTTTAGCGCTTTCTCAAAATCAATTTCCTGTTCATACGAACCATCAATATAAGCGTAGGTCATCCGATGCAATCCAAACACATTCCCATTTTCTCCTGCCTTCACAATCCACGGAAAGCCAGC
>JAFYQC010000221.1 GCA_017547265.1 Kiritimatiellia bacterium
ACGCGCACGACGACGGCGGTGCCGCCCTTGATGCCCTCGTACTGGGCGTCGACCATTTCGGCCGACTCGAGTTCGCCGGTGCCCTTCTTGATCGCGCGCTCGATATTGTCGTTCGGCATCTGCGCCGCCTTCGCCTTTGCGATGAGCGTGCGGAGCGTCGGGTTGTTGTCGGGGTTGCCGCCCTTCGCCTTCACGACGATCGTGATTTCCTTGCCGAGTTTCGAGAAGATTTTGCCCTTCTTCGCGTCTGCCGCGCCTTTCGCGCGCTTGATTGTCGCCCAGTGGCTATGACCTGACATGGTGTGTCCTTATCTTTTTTGTGTTAGTTTGAAACAGCGTCGTGCGCCCGGAATCATGCCTTGTGGCGGTAGGTGATGCGACCCTTGCCGAGGTCGTAGGGCGAGATCTCGACGGTGACCTTGTCGCCAATCGCGATCTTGATGAAAAACTTGCGCATCTTACCCGAGATGTGCGCGAGCACTTCGTGCCCGTTTTCGAGCTTCACCTTGTACATCGTTGCAGGCAGAACCTTGGTCACCGTCCCGGTGACTTCAATCGCCTGGTCTTCTTCTTTCGCCATTCAGCAGTTCCTTGTTTGCCTTTAAGTTTTGATATTTTACCAAAAAAACGCCGGAGTGGCAATCGCGCGGACTATCGATAGACATCCATCAGAGTCGCCTTTAGCTCCTTGACTGTGAACGGCTTGCTGAGGAACCCGTTGTAGGACTGGCCTGCGAACATCTTGCTTATCTCGTCTTCTGGAGAACCCGAGACGATGACAACTGGGATGTCTGGCGAGGCGAGCCGCAGCGCGTCGAAGAGCCTGACTACATCTACGCTGCCCATGTGGGCGTCCATAAGGACCGCGCCGATGCGGCTGGTGTAGCGTCTTATCACCGCGAGCGCGGAAATGCGGTCGCGCGCCACATAGGCGGACACGCCGAGCGATTTCAGCAATATGGAGAGCGTCTTGAGTATCGCCTCGTCGTCATCTACGACAAGGACCTCGGATGGCAGAGAGCCGGGCGTTTTCTCCTGGGCGCTGGCGACTCCTTGGGAATCTTTCGGCAGTTTCGTCTGCGGCAGGAATATGCTGAAGGTCGTGCCGTGGTCAATGACGCTTTCAACTTTTATGCCCCCGCCGTGGCCCTCGACGATGGTACGCACAGTGGCAAGGCCAAGGCCGCGGCCGAGCGTCTTTGACGACACATACGGGTCGAAGAGCTTCGGCAGTATATCCGCCGGAATTCCAGGACCGTCGTCGGCAATCTTGAACACCACGCCTGGGCCAGGCGGGATAGGGTGCTCCGAAGTGAACAAGGTTGCCGCCTCCTCCGTCATCTCGAACGCCTCGGTGGAGATGGCGATGTGGCCCGGACGCTCGCCAAGCGCCTCGGTCGCGTTCTTTATGATGTTGAAGAACACCTTCCAGAACTGGTTCGGGTCGGCGTCCACGTCCGGCAGGCCCTCCGCAAGCGTATAGGATATCGCGACATTGCCGCTGACGACATGCGAGGCAAGCGCCTGGATGTCCTTTACAAAGAATTCGGGCGACGCCCTCAAGAGAGACACCTTGTTGTCTCCCGCGAAGGCCATCAGCTCCTTTGTCATGCGCGATCCACGCATGACCGCGTCGCGTATTGCGACGATGTCAAGCCCAGAACCAGAGTCCGCAGCAGCCGATTCCACAGTGCTTAGGATTACGGAAAGGACGTTGTTGACGTCGTGGGCTATGCCTGCGGCGAGAAGCGTCAGAGATTCGCGCTTCGAGGCGTCGAGGGATCGTGCCTCGGCGGCGAGTCGCAGCTTGTGCTCGGCTGCTTCCCGCGTGACATCACGGACTATCGCAAGAGCGAACACCTCGTCCATCCGCGTAATGCGCACCTCGAAATGCCGCGGCTCGTCGCCGCGCGACTCAAGGCGTACCGCCTGCACCGACGGCGTCTCGAAGACGGTGGCGATCGCCTTTGCAATCGCCTTTGATCCGTCTTCGCCAAACACCTCTGCACTCGGCGTTTCGCCACGAACCATGCCAGGAAGCGGCGGCGTCCCCTCGGGCTGCTTGTTTACTGCAACAAGGCGGCCGCGCCTGTCGAAGACTGCAAGCGCATCTGGCAATCCGTCGATGAGCGCCCTGTGCCTTGCCTCTACCTGGGCGATCTTTACAGTGCGCTCCGTTATCGTCTCGAGCATCCTGTTGACGGACAGGGCAAGCATGGCGAACTCGTCATTGCCTTCCCAATCGATAGACGGGCAGTCTATGTCCTCATGGTGCTCGCCAAGGTCCCGAATTGCCTCTGTCATCTTTGTCAGCGGATTTAGAAGCACCCTTCCCTGGAACCAGAAGATCGGCAAGATGAGGACTATTCCAACCATGGAGATGAAGAAAGTGAAGCGGCCGAGCGCGGAACGCGTCACGGTAGAGAGCGACGTTGGAAGCGAAACCGAAATCATGGACACGGCGTTGCCTGCGATGTCGCGAAGCGCGAACACGGCCTCGTACGGATTCGAACCTAGGTTCCAAAACCCACCGGAGTAGAAGCTTATCGCCTCGGAAAGCATCGGCACGATGCCAAACCCCGTCGTCCCCTCGCTGGCGCGTTGCGCTGCCTTGGCCGACGACGTCAACGACACCGTGACCGCCACCTTGCGATTCACTACGCGCACATCGAGGCCGGAGAAGCCGTCGTTGACGCTCGACGTAAACACTGCAGAGTCGAACGGAGCCCCAACCACTACGCGCGACACGGAGTCCTTTGCAGAAGGCACGACAAAGACATAGTGGGCCCTTCCGCAAAGCTGTACGAGCCCTACCGAAGGAGTATGCTTGACGCTGCCAGGGTCAAGCCATTCGGAGAATCGCTCGGCGTATGGCGCGACCTCGGAAGCGGATACGGCCAAAATGCCATCTGCCCCTCTTGCCGCGCCTGAAGCAAACTCGCCCGAACCCGAGAAGGCGAGGACAAGTGAGATTTTCGCGAATTCCGGTCTCGAAAGGACAGTCGACACATCCTCTCCCTTTGCGACCAGGCGCGCAATCTCAGCGGCATTATTCCTGTTCTCCTTCACCACCATGTCCGCGTGGCTGTACGCGAGGCGCGACATGTCATACCCTATCTCCTCGACCTGGCGCTCTGCCTCTCGCATCATGTGGACAAGGACGATGCGTCCGCCTATGTAGAAGACCGCGAGGCAAAGCAGGATCAGGAAAGCCGTCGCAAGCGAATACCGCGTGCGGATCGAATGCAGCGCACGCTTCACCGCACTCTGCGAGCTAAGCTCCTCGTACTGCTCATGGGCGCTCTTCTTCATTTTTTGCCTCTCTTCCGCTTGATTTCCCTTATCTGGTCGCGCAAATACGCCGCGCGTTCGAATTCAAGATTGTCCGCGGCCTCAAGCATGTCGCGCTCGAGCTCCGCCAAGATGTCAGCGACGGGTATCCCGTCGCGCGTACTGGGAGCAGCAGACGCCGTGGAACCTGCCGCAAAGACATAGGCCGACTCGTTTATCGCGCGTTTCACCGACTTCGGCACGATGCCGTGCTTCTCGTTGTACGCGATCTGCTTTTCGCGGTGCGCCTTCGTGATGCGCAGCAAGTCCTTGATTGCGTCGGTCTTCTTGTCGGCATAGAGTATGACGCGCCCCTTCTCGTGGCGCGCTGTCCGTCCCGCCGTCTGCACGAGCGAAGTCGTCGACCTCAAGAACCCCTCCTTGTCGGCGTCGAGAATCGCGACGAGAGCGACTTCAGGAAGGTCGAGACCCTCGCGCAGGAGATTGATCCCGACGAGAACGTCGAACTCGCCCTTCCTCAGTCGGTGTAGAATCGAGACGCGCTCGATCGCATCGATGTCGCTGTGAAGGTACTCTACGCGGATGCCGGTTCCGTGGAGATACTGCGTCAAGTCTTCGGACGAACGCTTCGTAAGCGTCGTGACGAATACGCGGTCCTTCTGCTCAACGACGCGCTTTATCTCCGCCACGAGGTCGTCAATCTGGTTCGCGAGCGGACGAAGCTCGATCACGGGATCAAGAAGCCCCGTCGGGCGTATTACCTGCTCCGCGACCGTCTTCGACTGTTCGTACTCGTAGTCGCCTGGCGTAGCCGAGCAGTAGACGATCTGGTGCACTTTCGCGTTGAACTCGTCGAACTTCAAGGGCCTGTTGTCCTTCGCGCTCGGAAGACGGAAGCCGAAGTCGACAAGCTTCTGCTTCCTTGCCTGGTCGCCGTTGTACATCGCGCGTATCTGCGGCACCGAGACATGGCTCTCGTCGATGATCGTGAGGAAGTCGTCTGGGAAATAGTCAAGAAGACACTCCGGCGGCGAACCTGGCGCACGTCCCGACAGCGGGCGGGAGTAGTTCTCGATCCCGTTGCAGTAGCCGAGCTCGCGCATCATCTCGATGTCGTATTCCGTACGTTCCTTGAGACGCTGCGCCTCGAGTAGTTTGCCCTTTGAGGCGAAGAACTTGAGCCGTTCGTCGAGTTCGGTCTCGATTCTCGCGAACGCCGCCTCGAACTTGTCCTTGCCCATGACAAACTGCTTTGCGGGCGTGACGACGGCTGCAGGCATCGAGACGCCGCATTTCCCAGTAAGCGGATCGAGCTCGCGGATAGAGTCTATCTCGTCACCAAAAAACTCAACCCGGATCGCCTTAGTCTCGTAGGCGGGAAAGACGTCCACCACATCGCCGTGCACGCGAAACGCGCCGGGCGCGAAATCATAGTCGTTCCTGACGTACTGCGCCTCGACGAGCCGTGCGAGAAGACGCTCGCGCGACAGCGCCTCGCCAACCTTGAAGCCAACGGCGAGATCGCGGTATTCGTCTGACTCGCCAAGACCGTAGATGCAGCTCACGGACGAGACGACGATCACGTCGCGTCTCGCTATGAGCGCGTTCGTCGCCGCGAGACGGTAGCGCTCAATCTCCTCGTTTATCGATGCATCCTTTTCGATGTAGGTATCGGTCTGCGGAATGTACGCCTCTGGATGGTAGTAGTCGTAGTACGAAATGAAATACTCGACCGCGTTCTCTGGGAAAAACTCCTTGAGCTCCGCAAAGAGCTGGGCGGCGAGCGTCTTGTTGTGCGAGAGGATAAGCGTCGGCCTGCCCCACTTGGCGATTAGGTTCGCCATCGTGAAAGTCTTGCCAGAGCCCGTTACGCCCTGGAGGACAAGCCGATCCTCGCCACGCTTGAGCCCCTCATAGAGAGCGGCAATCGCCTCGGGCTGGTCGCCAGTCGGCCTGAACTTCGACTTGAGGGCGAATACGCCCGCAGACTGGGCAGGGGCGCGCGCCATAATCAAACGCCCCCCTTGCCGCGTGTACAGACCGCTGCCGATACGATGG
>JAFYQC010000222.1 GCA_017547265.1 Kiritimatiellia bacterium
GAAGCCGAGGTCGTTCCCGCCGTCGGTCGCGGAAAGAGAGCATGGGGCGCGGGCGTGGCCAAGGGCGAGCCGCCATTCGAGCTGCCGCAGGCCGCTTTCCTGCGGGGCGACCATCTCAGTCTCCGTCGTCTTGTCGCGGAAGAACCACCCGCCGCACTTCCAGCCGAGGAGAAACTCCGTCTCCTGCCAGTCGAGGATGTCGTCGGAGTTCTCGTCGCGCCCGAACGCGATCTGCAGGGTGTTCGTGGGCGTCGCGTCGACCGAAATGGAGAGCGAGAAGATGCGCGCGTCGTCGCCACCCGCCGAGAACGCCACGTTTGTCGAAATCTCGGTGTCGTCATACGGCGACGGCGGCAGCTGCGGCACGACCACCCGCGCCCCCGCAAACGCGGATGCGTGAACAAGAAGCGCAACTAGCACTGACGCCGCAAATTTCATCTGCAAGTATTTTACCATAAATCCCCATCTCAGAAATAGCTCTTCACATTCTCCCACCAAGTGCGCTCGGGCCAAAGATGCTCTGGCAGGCGCTTGTAGCCGTGCGGAGACTGCCAATTCCGAGGTGCATACCAGTTCACGGCGATTTCCTGACGGTAGACAATTACCAACACGATAGCCGCCAACAAAACTGCCGCGGAGGCAACAACGCACTTCTTGTGATTGCGCCATACTTCCCGGAACCACCGCACTATACGCGGCGCAACGACAAGCGCGTAGGCGAGGAAGCACCAGAAAAGCAAGTTTAGCGCCGACCTTCCAGGCTTGCCGTCAAACATTACCGACAATCCCGCCGAACATTCATTAACTCTATGCGCCGGCAGCGGCAGCCCGATGTAGCGCGTATACCCACAAACATCATTATACAAAGGATCGGTGTATACATGCACCCCAATTGTGGCAACCCAAAGGACAACTCCAATCACTACGGCAACCCAGAAGCGCCAATGGCGAACCCTGAGCATGAAGAACGCAAACACACTGAGGCAGAGGCAACCTATTTCGGAAGCCACCACGCCAATCATCAACGGCAAAAGCCACGTAAGGCAGAAGAACCCTACATGTCCGATTGTCAATGCCGATACGACCCGCACCAGCGTCCAGACCACTCGCCTTGCCTTTTCGTTCATTTCACAGACCTTTCATTTGCGCCAACCAAAGTTTACCAGCCGACATCGTGCCACAGTCTTACCTGTCACTCTTCAGCGCATTGTCGCGGCGGCAAAGCATCTGGAGATTTTCGGGAACGGTCTTTCCGCCCTTCGACCACGGCACGATGTGGTCGCCTTCCATCTCCTCGTACTCGAAATGCCCGCCGCAGACAGGGCAGACCCCCTTCTGCGCCTCGTATGCCGCGCGCTTCTCGTCGTCGTCGAACTGCCGCAGGTTCAACTTCTCGCGCCGCGTCTCGCCGGAAAGAAGGAACTCATAAATCCCCTTGTTGTTCTGCACTTCCTTGTCCGTCATCAGCTCGACGATGCGGTGCTCCAGTTCTTTCGGGTTGTAGCTCTTCGTGGAGAACTCCCTGTAGAGCCGCCCCCACTCAAGCCCCTTCATCTCGCGCCGATACTTCGGAAACAGCGTCTCGATCCAGTTCACGACCTTCTGGAAATGGAGCCAGAGCTCCGTCGCCTCGCCGTTGCCCTGGTGGATCGCCATGTATTCCTCGATCGCCTTGTCCTTCTGCGAGTTGACCATCCACGAAATCGCCGTCTCAAGATACTCCTGCCTATCCGCACTTCCGTTCAGGTATGGCGAGCCGATCTTCTGCGCGACGCACCCGGGCTTCGAGAAGTAGCGCTTCGCGTCCGCGACCCAGGGACCCGAGTAGACGGCGTTACGCATCTCCTGCGCGGTGAGCTTCAGCCCTGCGATGTTGATGACCTTGAACCAGTCGATTTTCTCCGTCGGAGTTCCCTCGCAGAAGTAGACCATCAGCTCGTAGTTCAGAAACTTCTCCTGCACGTCGGGGAGCTGGCGGTGAAAGTATTTTGCCGCGAGGTCAAGCTCTCCCCACGCGAAGTCGCCGTTGTAGTATTGGCAAAGCGAGATCGTCCGCTGCTGTCCGTCCATCACCTCGAAGGTTCCGTCGGGGTTCTTGACCCAATACATGACATTGAGCGGAAAGCCCTTCATCACGGTGGAGATCACGGCGTTGCGCTCCTTCTCCTTGTAGACGAACTCGCGCTGATAGGCGGGTCTGATGTCGAGCAGTCCGCCGCATCCCCTCACGCCGCTCTCCGCGTCATCGACATATCCATCGACAAGGTCGCGTATCTTTATTCTATGCAGCTCGATTTTCATGGCGTGTTCCTTTTCTTTCGATGATTTTCTCGCGCAGAGGCGCAGAGTGTGCGAGGTATGTTTGTTAGACAGGATTGACAGGATTGTTTCGGTCACAAAATGAGATTACAGTGCGGACGAAATCTTCTGACGATTACTTCCCCTCTTCTTTTCTGCGACGAATAAATATTCGCCCGTATACTCGCTCTCCTTTTACAACACCACAACCACCACGATCATCTGGATGAATTTGATACCCTATCGAATCCAATATCTCCTTCGGCGCGGAAGCACGCGTATTGCCGCTCGCTTGCCATATGATCTCAAATTGTTCAGGACTATATTTGTCCATAAACGTAATCGGCACTCCCATAACGCCATCGTAGTCGTATGGGATGTCCGCAGTCTTATTAACGTTTATTGCCTCATAATTGTCATATTTCGGAAACTCATCTGGTGAATACTGTTTATATAGCGGCAGTTTCTCATGGCGTTGTGGGTAGTCTAGATTTGTGAACCACCTAACACCCTTTACACGAATATACCTTTGTCCATTCTCGTCAACACCACATGCTGCCGCGTTCAAAGGATAGTTCTCAGGAACTCCAAATTTACGATCTCCGCTATGTATTGATGCCCCGAGCCAAATCTGGTTCTGTTGAAACAACGTGAAAATTTCTTTATAGGTTATCGCATTAACATATCCTATAATCAAAAACTTCTTACCTTGCTTCACCAACTGCGCTACATACTCGCGAAACAGCGAGAATGGCGGATTGGTGACTACAATATCCGCCTGCTTTAAGATTTCAATGCACTCTGCGCTTCGAAAATCACCATCGCCTTTAAGCTCTCGAACACATACTTCGTCATCGTCAAGTGTCATATTGCCGTTCTTGTCACCTTCATATATCTGATATATAGCCCGCTCGCACTCTCCTTGTGAAAACAGGTCAACATCTTGACTTTTGTAACAAGTGGCTATTAGTCGCTTCAGTCCAAGCTTCTCAAAGTTTTCTACAAAGTAATTGAAGAACTCGCTTTGCCGAGGATCATCACAATTGCAAAGCACTACCTTACCCTTGAAATGCGGCTTGTAATGTCGCAGTTCGTTTTCGATATCCACACGCTGTGTGTAGAACTCGTCTTTCTTCGCCCTTTTTGCTGCTGTAAGCGCTGCGTTATCACCCATCGTTATGCCCCCGCGCACCTCTGTGTCTCAGTGCCTCTGTGTGAGAATTCGGTGCGGAAATTCTTGCCGCGCTTCATTCGCCGCGGAGACCGCCTCACATGCATAAAAAGAGCGCATTCCTCGTTCATGCACTCAGCAGTAGCCCTAGCACAGGCCAACCAGAATGCACAAAGAGAAATGCGCCCAACTAGGCGCATCTCCACTCACATGCCGTTCTGGTTTTGAAATGGTGCTAGTATTTCTGCTGAACGACGTGTAGCGTTGATGCTACATTGACAAGCGCCCGGTGGAATCAGATTCGTTTTCCGGACTATGACCCCGCGTCGCGCAGTGCGCCTCGCGGGATAGGGGTATTATAGCAAAATCTGCAGCAAGCTTGCTGGAAAATCGCATGTTGCGACTTCGTTGGAAAGTGTAATATCTAATGGAACACTTTTCTATGATGGAGTACCGAAGTGGGTCAGGCACAAAGAGAAGAGGGAAAAGCCCAAGGGGATGATCGGGAGGAACGGAAGACCTCTACA
>JAFYQC010000223.1 GCA_017547265.1 Kiritimatiellia bacterium
GATCGTGGCGGAATAGCGGTCGGGTCTGGACGGCGTATCTCGGTCAGCGCGGCTGGCGGGTGGCGCGAAATTCTGACGTCGACTGTCCTGTCAGACGGCGGAACATCGAGCAGAGCCCCGAGGCGGGCGGGAAACCCGTCTCCTGGGCTATGACCGCAACCGACTTGTCGGTGTCGAGAAGCAGATGCTTCACGTCTTCCATGGTGCGGCGGTGAATGGCATCGAGAATCGTCCGCCCCGTCTCGGCTCTGAAGCGCTTCTCGAGATAGCTGCGAGAGGCACCGCATGCCTTTACGACTGCCATTACGTCGAGTGTATCCAAGCGCGCGGTGCGGATGAAATTGACGGCGCTCGCGACGAACTTGTCGCTCGGGGTGCTTCTCTTCGTCGACGCGCGCTCTATTACGCGCACAGGCGGGCACAGGATCACCTTGTCACGACGCGGTCCGCCCTCTAGCATCCTGAGTATCAGGTGCATCGCAGTGCGCCCGAGGCGGTAGTGCTCGATCTTGATGGACGAAAGCGGGACGGGGCATGATTCGCAGAGATCCTTCTCGTCGTCTACGCCGAGAATCGCCACGTCGTCGGGAATGTGAAGGTTTGCCAAGTGGCAGAACGAGACGATCTCGCGCGCGGCGCGGTCGTTACATGCGAATACGGCGATTGGACGCGGGATCTTCTCCATCGCCTTGAGGAAATGCTCGGCGTCGGTGTGGGCCGAGGAGTTCAGCACTGGAATGCGCAGGACCTCGCCAGTGTAGCCGTGTTCGCGCAAGTTGTCGACGAAGGATTCGTAACGCCTCGAAGTCCACCATTGGTAGAACTGGTCAGAGGAGCCGTCTGCGTAGATGTACGAGGCGAAACGACCTTGCTCGTGGAGATAGTCCGCTGCCATCTGGCCAATGGACTCGTTGTCGACCGAGCATACGGTGATGGGTCCTCCGAAGGCCTTGCGCCAGTCCTCCACCGCTTCCTCGCCGAGAAGGACGAGCGGTATGCCTGATTTTCCGAACGCCTTTAGGAGTGCGGGCTTGCGGACGTGTGCGATTACTGCCATCGCGCTGTTCTTGCCGCTTTTCTCGATGCTGAACTTCTTCAGCAAGAGCGTCTCGTTGGAAAGTCGCACCTTTGGCAGGGCGAGTTCGCGTGCGACTGAAAGCGCGCCCGCGCGGAACTCAGAGTCGAAGATATTCGTCCCGTCCGGGAGGATGAACCAGACGTCCTTTATGTCTGCTGGCTTTTTCATGACGCCTCATAGTCTACAACAGTTTTCGGCGACGCGCAACGGGTAAATCTAAATTTGAAATAAATCATAGATGAAATTGAAATCACGGTGTCGTATTTTGATATATAATCTTGGGCATGAAAACGCAAAACTCCATAAAGTCCCGTGAAACGCTTGTAGAGGCGTCGTCAATTGCGGCAATTGCAATCTCCGTGATTGCGCTCCTTATTACGCTGACATCCAGTGCGGCGGAATTCAAGTTCGCGAGCGTATGCTCCGACGACATGGTCATTCAGCGCGATGTCGCATCTCCCGTGTGGGGCTTTGCCGAGCCGGGCGCGAAGGTTGCCGTTTCGCTCAACGGAAAGGCCGTTGGCGAGGCGACGGCGGACGAGAAGGGTCGCTGGACCGTGAAGCTCCCCGCGCAGAAGGCGAACAAGAAGCCGTCGACGATCACCGCCAAGTGCGGCAAGGAGACGCACTCGATCACCAACGTCCTCTTCGGCGACGTGTGGTTCGGATGCGGGCAGTCGAACATGGCCTACACGTTCGCGGGCTACGGACGGCTTCCGATCGGCGGCGAGGAATTCCTAAAGAAGGCGGAGGGGAATCCCAACATCCGCACGCTTCTCATGAACGACGGCGAGAACAAGAACTCGCCGTATCCTCGCGAGGACGCGATTGGCATCAAGTGGGAGACCTCGACCTACAAGTCGATGCGCAAGAACGGTGCGGCACTCTACTGGATGGGCTGGAAGCTCAACCAGGCGCTCGACGTTCCGATCGGCCTCGTGAACGCCTCGTGGGGCGCCACGAAGATCGACGGCTGGATAGACCAGGCCTGGGCGAAGGACCACGGCACGGGCCACGCGAAGGGCGTTGCCGGCTTCTGGTACAACCGCTGGACCGACTTCATGAAGGCCGGCGGACCCGAGGTATACGAGAAGAAGATCTTCGAGTGGAACAAGCGCTTCGACCCCGCTTCCAACTTCGTCAACACCAAGCCGTCACTCCACGACCCGGATTTCGTCGAGGACGAGAGCTGGAAGGAAGTTACGGTCGACGGACGCGGCTTCCAGTGCGATCCGTTCCCCGAGGGCTTCACCGGCGAGGTCTGGCTTCGCGCGACATTCGAGCTTACGGAAGCCGACCTCAAGAAGAACTGGTCCATTGGCTACAGTGAGTCGTACGGGCAGGACATGAACTATCTGAACGGCCATGCTTTCGGCGGCTCGGGCAACCCCAACCACGGCTACGGCGTTCCCATCAAGGAACATGGACGCGTCGACACGAACGTCCTTTCGGTGCGCTACAAGGTCTATGCCGCAAGCAAGGAAGGTAGGCCGGGCGGCATGCTCAAGC
>JAFYQC010000224.1 GCA_017547265.1 Kiritimatiellia bacterium
CTACCCGACCGAACAAAACTTGCGAATCGTCTCGATCATGTAGTCAAGCTTCTCGTCGCCCATACCGGGATAAAGACCAATCCAAAGCGAGGAGTTCATTATCGTGTCGGTATTGGCGAGCGCCCCAACGATGCGATAATCGACATCTTCCTTCAGCGACTCGCAGCATGGATGTTTCGTGATGTTGCCCGCAAAGAGATTACGTGTCTGTATGTTCTTCGACTCAAGGTGCTTCGCAAGGTCGTTGCGCGAGAATCCCGCGTCTGGTCTCACAGTCATCAAGAAGCCGAACCATGACGGATCGCTCTGCGCGTATTTCTCAAAGAGCCCCAGCTGCGGCAAATCCTTCAGGCCATTGTAAAGTCGCGCAAAGTTGGCCTTGCGCTTCTCGACGAACGACGGGAACTTCTCGAGCTGCGCACAACCAATCGCCGCCTGAAGGTCGGTCGTCTTGAGATTGTAGCCAAAGTGAGAGTAGACATACTTGTGGTCATAGCCGAGCGGCAACGAACCAAACTGCTTCGTAAATCGGCAACCGCATGTGTTGTCTACCCCCGATTCACACCAGCAGTCGCGTCCCCAGTCCCTCATGGACAGCGCAATCTTCTTAAGGAGCGGGTTGTCCGTATAGACCGCCCCACCCTCTCCCATCGTCATGTGATGCGGAGGATAGAAGCTCGATGCCCCAATATCGCCCCAAGTCCCAGTAAACTTGCCGTCATACTTCGAACCCAGAGCATCGCAATTGTCCTCGACAAACCAGAGATTGTGCTTCTCACAGAACGCCTTGACCGCCTTGATGTTGAATGGATTGCCCAATGTATGCGCAAGCATCACAGCCTTCGTCTTCGGCGACCAAGCCGCTTCAAGTTGCGAGGCGTCGATGTTCGCCGTACCAAGCTCCACGTCTACGAAAACCGGCACCGCGCCATATTGCACAATTGGCGATATCGTGGTAGGAAATCCTGCCGCGACGGTGATCACCTCGTCGCCGCGCTTCACCTGGCGATCACCGAGGAGCGGCGAAGTTAACGTCATGAATGCGAGCAAGTTTGCCGAGGAACCGGAGTTGACGAGCAACGCCCAACGGATACCAAGGTACTCGGCAAGGCCTTTTTCGAACTGGCGCGACCAGCGTCCGTATGTAAGCCAGAACTCGAGAGAGGCGTCGACAAGGTTCTGCATTTCCTTTTCGTCGAAAACTCGGCCAGCGTAGTTAACGCGTGACTCGCCAGGGACAAACGGCTCGGCGGCCTTTGCCCTGTGAACAAGGCGGCAGTACTCCGCCGTTTTTTCAAGAATATCCCTCTTTAGTTCTTCTGCTGTCATTGCCATTCCCCAAAGGTCAGCTTTCAGAGTACAACTTTATCTGCTCGCGGCATAGGTCAACGGCGCGGTCGTGTCCATAACGTCCCTTATACCATTCGGCGGTTTCCCAGATCGTCCGCTTAAAATCCCAGCGAGGTTTCCAACCGAGAAATCTCCGGGCCTTTGCGGAGTCGAGCGTCAGGAACTTGGCCTCCTTTGGCGCATTTGGGTCAGTCTGGTCTTCGATCTCCACCTCTGGGAACAACGGCAGGAGACTTTCAATTAACTGCCCCACCGTCTTCACCGACTTCGGATCGGGCCCAAAGTTAAAGGCCGTCGCAAACTTGCCACCTTTGCAAAGCGCCGCGCCAAGCAAAAGATATCCAGAAAGCGGCTCCAGCACATGTTGCCATGGGCGTGTTGAGTTGCGGTTGCGGACAACCAAATGCCGGTCTCCGAAGAACGCACGCATGGCATCCGGCACAATGCGATCCTTCGCCCAGTCGCCGCCGCCAATGACGTTGCCAGACCTGGCACTTGCTACGTGCACCGACGAATCGGCGGAAGAAAAGAAACTGCGCCTATACGACTGGATAGCGATCTCGCACGCACCCTTCGACGCACTGTAGGGGTCGCTTCCGCCAAGAGGGTCGCATTCCGCAAACGCCTTGCCGGAGTCGTCATTTTCATAAACCTTGTCCGTCGTGACGCAGACGACGGAAACACGTTTGTCCGAACGCAGTCCGGACGTCAAGGCTCTCACCGCCTCAAGCACATTGACTGTCCCCATCACGTTGGTATCAAACGTCCCGACCGGCATCTTGTACGACAGCCTAACAAGAGGCTGGGCGGCAAGGTGAAACACAAAATCTGGCTTTACGCGGCGCATTACGTCCTTCACGGCCGCCAAATCGCGAACGTCACCAATTGTGTGCGACTTTATGCGCTTTGCAAGCCTCAACTGATTGAATAGGCTCGGCTTGGTTGGCGGCGGCAGCGCAAGGCCGTGAACTTCGGCACCCAGCGCAAGAAGCCACTCGCAGAGCCATGAGCCCTTGAAGCCCGTATGACCTGTGACGAGGACCTTTTTGCCCTTGTAAGAATCGTTCATCATGTCACTCCCACACTTTCCAAGGGGCTGCATTTTTTGCAAGCAACTGCTCAAGCATCTCCTTCTCACGAGTATTGTCCATGCACTGCCAAAAGCCAGTATGGACATACGACATCAATTGGCCTTCGTTGGCAAGCCGCTCAAGCGGTTCCTTTTCAAACGAAGTCGAGTCCCCGTCAATGTAATCGAACACCTTCGGCTCCAACACCATGAAGCCTGCGTTTATCGGCGGCGCATCCATGAGGTTCTTCTCGCGAAACGACTTGACGGCGTTATCACCTCCTATATTGAGGACGCCCTTGTCCTGACCACGCTTGACGGCCGTCAGTGTCGCAAGCTTTCCGTGCGACTTGTGGAACTCCAGAAGCTTCTTGATGTCGACATCGCATACGCCATCGCCATATGTCATGAAAAACGGCTCGTCGCCGACGTATTTCCTGATGCGCTTGATACGCCCGCCGGTCATGGTGTTAAGACCGGTATCGACAACCGTGACGCGCCATAGTTCACATTCATTTTTATGGAACTCTATGTCGCTCTTCCCCCTCGTGAAGTCAAAGGTGACGTCTGAACGGTTCAGGAGATAATCGGCAAACCACTGCTTGATCACCTCCTGTCTGTAACCCGCACAGACAATAAAATCATTGAATCCATGATACGCATACAACTTCATCACATGCCAAAGAATTGGCATTCCGCCGAGTTCAATCATCGGTTTCGGCTTGAATCTGCTCTCTTCGCCTATGCGAGTTCCAAACCCTCCAGCAAGTATTACAACTTTCATCTACCTCATCTCCTTGTCATTCAGTAAGTCAACCTCCTACAAAATCATTTCTAACAGTCTCTTTCAGAAAATCTTCGACGCTACGTCTAAAGTTCTCGATCGAGAAATGATCTTTGATAAACGTAGCACCATAAGAAGCCCGCTTTGCCGCCTCTTCCGGATTGGCGCGTATCTCCCGGAGAGCAGCCGCAGCGGCATCGACATCCGCCTCCGCCCATTCCTTCATAGAAACCATGTATTCATGCGGAAGAATCGGCACCATATGATACGGAATGCACCAAGCCGTATCCGCACGACAGAATTCCGTGTTGGCACTCCAGTTCGTCGCAACGACAGGTTTCCCCTGGCTCATCGCCTCCGCCATGCCAATCCCGAATCCCTCGGACTTGTGGAGCGAAAGGTATGCGTCGCATGCCGCCGTTAAGCCATCGACATCGGCGCGAGGCAGATATTGAGGGATGTGGATGAACTGATTCGATATTCCACATTTCTCAACGGCTTCCTCCATCTCTTTCAACTGTCTGGTATTCGCTTTGGCCCCTTTCGTCTTGAAAAGCAACTTCGCTGTCGCGTCCCCCCTGAAAGCTTTTGCAAAAGCCTTGACAGCAGCAGGAATATTCTTGCGGTAGTAGGAACCAAAGTCGAAATTGAAGAAAACGACGAAGTCATCTTTACCGATTCCGTATTTGGCGCGAAGGTCATCCCGCGGCGTCGCATCTCTTAGCTTGAACCTGAACGGGTAAACTATCTTGTAGACTTTCTGCGACGGAAATGCGCGACGATAGTATTCATAGTTGAAGTCGGACATTCCGACAATCGCATCACCACTTTCCCGGAGGTATGGCGCCGTATCGTGTATGCCATGCTCGCTTTCGTGAAAGACTATGCGGACCCTACGGCATTGCGGAAGCAGCTTGTCGGGGAGAGGGCTTCTGTACATCATTACTATATGCGAATACCTGCCGATATCGAATTCTTCGAGTGGCGTTACTATCCGCGCAGCGTCCACCGCAGGTATCTGCGGCTTCAAAAGCGTATCGTAAGTCTGAAACGGTATCCCGGCATCATGCAGGTTGAGGATGAAGTCACGCAGTGTCTTGCTCAACGACACCTGTCCGGTCAATTCGCCAATTACCGTAATGCCTCTTGTTGGCGTTGAATACCTGGAGTTCTTAACACATCGAACAAGCCGTTTCCTCTGGATGCAAGTGGCATAGATGCGATGCAGATAGCTGACGATTCCCGTTATGCCCCACACCCTTACTTTGGTAATGGCCCTGGAAATGCGTCCCATAACTACACCCTTAACTTCCTTCTTCTATCACAAATCACGAGACAAGAAAAGCCCCGACTTGTCAGCCACGAGCTCCTTGACGGCATTAACGATACGGCGAGCAACGGCAGCCTTCGAGAGCAACGGCAGCCGTTCGATGCGCCCATCCGGAAACACGAAACTCACGCGGTTGGTCGCTGTGCCGAATCCGCTCCCTGCCGCCGTCACATCATTGGCAACGACAAGGTCGAGCCTCTTCTCGCGGCATTTGCGCACAGCCTCGGCCGTCGGTTCGCCCGTCTCGGCGGCAAACCCGACCAGAATCTGACGGC
>JAFYQC010000225.1 GCA_017547265.1 Kiritimatiellia bacterium
CGGCGAGGACAACCGAGACCGTGTATGTTCCATTCGCGTTGCGCACGGCTGTTGGCGTCTCGAAGCGGGTCGCCGAGGGGTCGACAGGTTCGACATCCCCGTACTCGAAGAACGCCGCATCCGCCATCGTCGCGTATTCGAGCGCAATCCAGTCGCCCGACGCCACGCCACTGAAGATGCGAAGCTCGTCCATGTCGCCCTTGAAGGAGTCGCCGCTCGCCGTGTTCTGGTAGGAACCGAACGTCCAAGTCGCGGCCGAGTTCACAAGGTTGCCCGGGGATGCCTTCGTCTGATCCTGAGCGCCGTTGAAGTAGGACGTGAGCGACACGCCGCTTTCGTAGACGAACGCGGCATGAGCCCATGCACCGTCCGGAAGCGTGTATTGCCCGCTTGACCACTGGTGGGAACCTGGAGCGGCTACGGAAATGTATTTGCCCTGCTCCTGAAGCCACAGGAAGCCGGAGCCACCCCAGCCCTGCTGGCTCGCGCCGAGGATGTGTGTGCCGTTGTTGCCTCCGCCATTGCCGCTGCGCTTGAACCAGGCCGAGACGGAGAACTTGCCGCTGTTGGCAAGCGTACCAGAAGGATTCGCGACATTGACGCCGATCGAGTTGTAGGAGGACTTGTTGATGCCGCCGCCGACTTTCCCCGCGTCCGCGCTCGCAGTGACGGCCGCCGAACCCGCCGTCACAGCCAGGCCGTTCGCGACAGAGTTTGCAATCGAGTTGCCGCCGTGAACGACAGCCACATAGCGCGACCAGACATCTGCCGGATTGTTGTCCTGGTTGGCGGCTCCGCTGAAGTAGACTGTAAGCTCGGTCGAGGCGGAAAGCGACGGAACCTTGACCCAGACAAGCGTCGCGCCGGACGGGTCGAAGGTGTCGACCTCGAACGGGCACACCGTTCCGTCTTTGTCCTAGACGAGCAGGTCGGTCCCGTCGGCAGCCTGCAGCAACGCCGACGCCGCGGCGGGCAGGCGCACCAGTACGGGAAAGTCCGCAAAGGTCGACTGACCGATCGTGGTCAGGACCGTCGCGGACGGCGTTGCAACGATTTTCTTCTCAAAGTCCCTCGGCTCGGCCGCGCGCGCGGACGGCGCAACAAACGCACACGCGGCGAGCGCGGCGACAAGAGTCAATCGTGTTCTTTTCATCATTACCTCCAATACAAATTACATACACGAACCATCCAATGGGCAATCAAAGCCCACTGTCGGCGTGATTTTACCAAATACCGTTATTACGCGGAATATACAAAAGTATATCCCTCTCAATTAGCGCAATTGTCAATTGCTGAAATGATTACGGAAGGCGGACGATTTCGTAATAGCAGGTCGCCTCGGCAGGATCGCGGGCAGTGTTCGCAACGAAGGAAACCTTCTCACCCTTCTGGACGACCGGCACCTCGCCACGACGCGCACCATCGGCCGCAAGAGCGTAGACTTTGCATGACTTCCCATCGGCAAACGCGAGCGTCACTTCCGCCTCGCTCCGGCGCATGAGGTGCGGGAGCTGCCCCCACTTGAGCAGAACCTTCTTAGAGTCGTCCGCATAGACCGTCCCCTCGTCCTGCACGTCAGCGACATGCGTGAGAAGAAGGCGCCCGGAACTCGCAATCGGCGCCGAGTCGAGCGCACTCACCCACACGGCGGCAGGCACATTGCCATCGAGCTTCACTGTCAGCGGGCCGGTCGTGTGACTGCCCCGCTCCGCGAAGAAGCCCGCCGTACGCGGCGTGTCGACGCCGAAGAGCCCCTCTTCGCGGCCGATGACCACCTGGCCGTCGCCTGGACGCGTGCCCTCGGCCCAGCGCCGGTAGTCGTCAGCCGTGCGAGAATAAATCTCAGGGAAGAGTCCGCCCGAGGTCGCTTCCGCCGGCATCGCATCGGCAACGAGCGTGCCGAAGCGCGCGTGCCAGCCGAACCACATGTCAGCGATGTCCGCCTGGGGGCCACAGCTGAAGTCGTGGCGGAGCGCCTTCTCGGGGAAGACGACCGCGTGTCTCCTGGCAAGCGGCTTCATGTCCCCGCGCAGGTAGAGCATCGTGACGGCGCGCTCGGTCGCCCGCTGGAGCGGATCGTTGGCGACATTGAAGTAGTGAATCGACTGCGGCTTAAGCAAGCCCTGCGCGTTGTGGCTCCAGGCGAACCGCCAAATGCCGTCGTATTCCTGCAGCGCGGCCTGCGCGCCCAGCATCATGCCGCCGACGCCGCGGAACTGGCCGGGACCCGAATAGTTGAATTCGGTGAGCGTGAACGGACGATCGAGCAGCCGGTGCTTGGCGACCGCCTCGAAGCCGGCGTTCTGCCCGCGGACGGGATTGGCGTTCGGACACTTGCTCGGCAGCCGCCAGCTCTTTTCGAGAAATTGGGGATGGTCGACGTAGAAATGGTCATCCACATAGTCATACAGAGTGCGGGCGAGCTGGTAGTGGATTGCGTTCTTCCAGCAGGAAAGGTCAGTCAGAAGCACCTGCGACTTAATTTCGTCGCGGACGAACGCCGTCATTCGCTTGGCAAAGTTGATTTCAATGTCGGTGAGGAAGAGCGCATAGGCGCAGTTCTGCGGCGAGTTCTCCCAGCAGTTGTCCGGGACTTTATCCGTGATCTTGGCGTACGTCTCGGGTTCTTTCGCCTTGTGGTCTGCGAGCCACTTCTCCCATGCCACCTTCGCCTCGGGCAAGTTCTTCATGAAGCCGTATCCGTGGTTGCCCGGGTTGCCCTCGTTGACGAACGCGAGGAACGCGAAAGCGGGCTCGTCGGCCCAGCGGCGACCCGTCTCGGGATTGACATGCCCGAGGAGCTGGCGCGCGAAATCTAGCAAGTTCCTGAAGGCGCCGTCGTGGAAGAGTACAAGCTCCTTGTATTCATCCATCTTAACAAAACCGTCTCGGTCGATGCCGCAGGAACGCCAGGGAACGTTCCGCGAGACGAAAAGGTCTGTCGTCAGGTAGATGCCGTGGCGGATGCAGGCGTTCAGAAGATTGTCGAGCTCAGCCATCTTCTCGGGACGGATCGTCGTGCCGTCCTTCGGGTCGCAGAGCTCACGCTCGTAGTGGTGTATGCGTAGCGCATTGTAGCCAATACGCGACAACCGCGTGCACAGCTCCTCGGCATCGGCCGCGCTCATGTAGTTCGCCGTGAAGCAGAGGTTGACGCCGTAGAAGCGCTGCTTGACGCCAGGTTTTCCAGTGAACTCGAAATGGTCACCCTTTCGCACGACGCGCCCATGCTTCCCGGCAGGCGCATCAATCCAACCAGCGGCGGAGAAGTCGAGAGCGGAGCCGGCCTTGACGGCCGTCGTGTCCTTGACCGGCACCCATGTGTCATCCACCTTCACAATATATTTCGTGTTCCGAAGGAAAGCCGTGATACCGCGCATCGCCATCGAGAGCGTCCGCTTTTCGCCGGCGACCAACTTGCCGTTGCCGATCGATATGCGAAGCGAGAAAGATGGATTATTCCACTGGCGGTTGTCCTGCACCATGCACCATGTCGGCTTATCGAGCTTTATGCGAAGGGGCGCGCCAGCGGGAGCGGCGATCTCCAGCGTGTCGCAAGTTGCATTGCCTAAGTGTGTCTTGCTGTATTTCTGCGGCAACTCTACCGTCTTGTCGCCGAAGACGACCTTCCCCACCAAGGCGTTGCTGGCGTATTGTTCGCAGGGGAGCGTCCATGACAGGCAAAAGCCCTTCCCCTCGAAGTCCTTCACTGCGGTGAAATCCCAGACGAAGTGCGCCACGGGCTCGTTAGTCGCGGCATCGCGGCGAAGGTCATAAGTCACCTTTCCCTTCACAACCGGCGACTCGTCATTGCCGACGATCTGGAAGGTGCGCGTCCAAGGTCCGTCCGAACCGCCATTTTCGTCGTTCCATCCGCCAAAAGCGCGGCAGTGTCCCCAGTTCGCATCGAACAACATCGGTTCAAAATGGCTGCCGGAATTGGGCGCGAATGAAAATCCGCCGCCATTCGACACAGCGAGGTTCTCGGCGATTCCCCAGCACAAGCCAGACGCGAGTGCAATTAGAAATGCGAAAAAGCGCTTTTTCATAGTTTTTATCCTTTGTCCTTGTTTGTACAATTATACCACATCCGCGCCAGGAGGACGGGGAAAAAACAAAATCGCCCTCCTCACTTGCGCGGGGAGGACGATTTTCTGACGCGCTGTCAGCGCATTACTTCGCGGTGAGAGCCGCGACGCCGGGAAGGGTCTTGCCCTCGAGGAACTCGAGCGAAGCACCGCCGCCAGTGGAGACATGGCTCATCTCGGCCGCCTTGCCGGACTTCTTGACAGCGCTCACGGAATCGCCGCCGCCAATGATCGACGTGCCGCCGTTGGCCTTGACGGTCGCAACCGCGTCGCAGACACCGTAGGTGCCCTTGGAAAGCGGCGCAAACTCGAAGCAGCCCATCGGGCCGTTCCAGACGACCGTCTTCGCACCCTTGACGGCCTCGCCAAAGAGAGCGACCGACTTAGGTCCGATGTCGAGACCCATCCATCCATCCGGAATGTCGCCCTCGCAGAGCTTCATCTCGATGTCGGACGCATCCTTCGTCTCGGGGAACTTGTTGGCAATCACGTTGTCGACGGGGAGAAGGATCTTGATGCCCTTCGCGTCAGCCGCGGCGAGCATCTCCTTGCAGTAGGCGACCTGCTCGTCCTCGCAGAGCGAGGTGCCGATCTTGATGCCCTGGGCCTTCTTGAAGGTGTAGGCCATGCCGCCGCCGATGATGAGCGTGTCGACCTTGTTGAGAAGCGCCTTGACGACCGCGAGCTTGTCCGAGACCTTGGCGCCGCCGAGGATGGCGACGAACGGACGGACGGGATTCTCGACGGCATCGCCGAGGAACTGGATCTCCTTCTCGAGAAGGAAGCCAGAGACCGCGGGCTGGATGTAGTCGGCGATGACGGCGGTAGAGGCGTGGGCGCGGTGAGCCGTGCCGAACGCGTCGTTGCAGTAGAGATCGCCGTAGGAAGCGAGCTTCTTCGCCATCTCGGCGCGCTGCGCCTTGAGCTCTGCCTTCTTCGTGGCGAACTCCTCGTCGGTGAGGTGGATGCCCTTCTTGTCGTCATCCTTCTTGACCTTGCCGTCCTCGGCCTTGTAGAAGCGGGTGTTCTCGAGGAGCGCGACTTCACCAGGCTTGAGAGCCTTGACGACATCGTCGGCCGCCATGCAGTCGGGAACGAACTTGACCTGGAGCCCGAGCTTCTCGGAAAGCGCCTCTGCGACGGGCTTCAGCGTGAACGCCGCATTGTCGGGATTCGGAGCCGCGCCGAGCTTGACGCCCTTCGGACGGCCGAGGTGCGACATGAGGACAAGCGAGCCGCCCTGCTCGAGGACATACTTGATCGACGGCAGCGCCGCGACGATGCGGGTGTCGTCGGTGATCTTGCCGGAGCCGTCCTTGGCCATCGGCACGTTGAAATCAACACGCATGACGACGCGCTTGCCCTTGAGCTCGACGTCGCGGAGAGTCTTCTTGTCCATTTCTTTGTTTCCTTTCTATTTGCGTTGAAGTTATTTAAGCCGGGTTGTAATTACAAAGGGCACCAGAATGGTATTCATTCCGATGCCCTTCGCCATCACATTCCCGTATTCCCTGAATTATTTTACTTGGCCATCTTGTTGAGCTTGAGCTGAGCGCGCGATTTCTTGCGATCAGCCGTGTTCTTCGTGATGATGCCCTTCTTCACGGCCTTGTCGAGACCGGAGACAAATTCCTTGAACTTCTTCTCAGC
>JAFYQC010000226.1 GCA_017547265.1 Kiritimatiellia bacterium
CGCGTTCTTCTTGAGCCCGATGTCGACGAACGCCGCCTGGAGATCGTTCTCGAGGTTCTGGACGCGCCCCTTGAATACGCTCCCCACGAGGCGTTCGGCCTCCGGGTGCTCGACCATGAACTCCTCGAGGCGGCCGTTTTCAAGGACCGCAACGCGGGTTTCGAGCTTTTCGACATTTACGATTATTTCGCGCTTCAGCTTTGAGCGCTTTAGCCATCCGAACAGGTTCATCTGTCGTTCTCCCTTCTATGTATTGATACGCTTTGCACGACGCCGAGTCCGGCCATCACCGTCACGAGGAACGTCCGCCCCGCCGATATGAACGGCAACGGCAGCCCCGTGATCGGGACGAGCCCAATCGACATCGCTATGTTTATGAAGACGTGCGCGAACACGAGGGTCGCGACGCCGATGGAAACCAGCCGCCCCCTCCCGTCCACCGCGACATACGCCGTCCACACGCACGGGACGAGAAGCGCCCCGAAAAGCGCGAGCAGCGCGACCGATCCGATGAACCCCGCCTCCTCCGCATATACGCAGAAGATGAAGTCGTTCATCGAAATTGACTGCGGCAGGTATTTCAGGTGGTTCGTCTCGCCTTTGCGGAACCCCTTGCCGGCGAATCCGCCGGAGCCGATCGATATCATCGCCTGCCTCAAAGTATATCCCGCGGCGTGAGGGTCCTCGTCCGGGAATAGGAATATCTTCACGCGCTTCACCTGATGCGGCCTTAGGGGGACGAACTTCATTATCGCCGCCCTGCGTGCCTCCGTAACCCCCGGCCGCTCCGCCTCGTAGACCGCGGCGAGAACTGCGGACGCGACGATTGCCGCAATGCATGCCGCAGTCAAAAGCCCACGCCGCCAGACACGCGCGACAAAGAGCATTACGAGCGTCGCGGGAAGGAGCGAGAGCATCGTGCCGAGATCTGGCTCGAGGAGTATGAGCAGCGCCGGAACGCCGATCACCGCCGCCGCGAGCAGGAAACCGGGGAACTTTCGGAGCCACGGCCTCTCGTCCACAGTGCCGTATATCCACGCGAGCGCAGCGATTACGCAAAGCTTCGCAACTTCGCTCGGCTGGAAGAACCAAAGCCAGCGCCGCCCACCGTAGGTCGAGGTGCCGACAATAAGGACTGCGACGAGAAGGATAAGCGCGAAGAAATACGAAGGCGCGGCGAGCAGATTCAGGTATCGGCGGTAGTCGAAGAAGGCAAGCACGAAATAGACGACGAGTCCGAACGCGGCCGTCGAGAGGTTTGCCTTCCACATGCTGTGGAAAACAGCCGCCTCGCGCGCGTTGCCGGCCGAGTATATCGCGGCGGTGCCGAGCGCCACAAGCGCCAGCATTGCCGCAAACATCAGCCAGTTGAATCTCTTGAGCTTATCCAGCATCACCTTTCTCCAACTCCAACTCTGGTCTCCAACTCCTAACTCCTGACTCCTGACCCCTGACCCCTGACTCCTTTCTCCAACTCCTGACCCCTCCGTACTGACTCCTGACCCCTTCCTCCAACTCTCCAAATATCGCCTTCAGCACTGCGTTCACCTTCGGCGCGGTAGTGCCGCCGCCCGACTCGCCGTTCTCGATCACCATCGCAATCGCCACCGTCGGCTTATCGGCAGGCGCGTAGGCGATGAACCACGTGTTCTTGCGGCGCGTGACGCCAAGGCCCACTTCGGCCGTTCCAGTCTTGCCCGCGACCGCGACCGCGACTCCATCTCCTGCAAGACGCCCTGTGCCGCCGTCCACTACCATCTTCATGCCCTCGCGCACTACGGCGAGGTCGCGCGCGGAAAAAGGCAGCGGCGTGCGCTCTACCGGCGAGTCGGCTCTCAGGCGCGGTTTCGCAAGGAAGCCCGTCCCTATCGCGCCCGCGATGCGCGCCATCTGAAGGGGTGTAACGAGAAGCTGGCCCTGTCCTATAGAGGCATGCGCGAGATCGCTCGCGTACCACGGAAGGTCGTAGTGGATTCGCTTGTATTCGGCCGACGGCACGACGCCTGCGGAATCCTGGGGGAAGTCGATTCCCGTCTTCGCGCCGAGACCCATAGCGCGCGCAGCCGCAAAAAGCGCGTTTGTGCCGATATCGCAGCCGAGGTTGGAGAAATAAGTGTTGCAGCTCTCCTTGATTGCGTGCCTCATGTCTATCGGCCCATGTCCCCAGCGGCGCGCGCAGTGGAGCTTCATTCCGCCAAGCTCGAAGACGCCGGTGCAGTCGTAGGTGGCCTCAGGCGGAACGCCGGCCTTGAGCCCCGCGAGAGCGGTAATCGGCTTGAACGTAGAACCGGGTGCGTACGTCTCGAAGCAGGCGCGATTGCGGTAGTCGTTGCGAGCGTTCCTAAAAAGACGGTTGTTAATCTCCGGGGTGAGCTGCGGCACAAGAAGATTGAGGTCATACGCAGGCGCGCTCGCGAGCGCAAGCACCGCGCCGTCGCGCGGATCGATGACGGCACATGCGCCGCGCTCGCCGCGAAGCTGCCGTTCAACAGAACGCTGAACCGCGACGTCGAGCGAAAGGCGAAGGTCGGGGCCGCGTCGCACCTCTTTGACGACCGTCTCGTCGACAGCAAAGCCACGCGCATCGACGATGACCCTGAGCTCGCCCGAGGAACCGCGCAGATAGCTGTCGTAGAACGCCTCGAGCCCTTCACGCCCGCACATCTCCTTGTCGCGGAAGTTGAATTGCTCGCCGCTTGCAGACTCCGCCTCCCGGCGACCGACATAGCCGATGACATGCGCGGCGAGACGGCCTTCGGGATATGTACGCTCCTCTGTCTCGATGCACGAGAAGCCGGGGAACTCCATTGCATGCTCCGCAAAACGCGCTATCGCCTCGTCGTCCACGTCGCGCCACACGACGAGCGGCCGCGCGAGCTGCTGGCGGATATGGCGCGCTATCGCATTCGTAGTGATGGATGACGGCACGTCAATGGTCACCGCAACGGCGTCCACGGCGTTCGAGATCGCTAGCACCGTGTCGTTCCACGAGCGTCGCTGGAAGCCCTCGGGGTTCACGACGATCGACACAGACGCTCGGTTGTCGGCGAGAACGGTTCCGTCGCGCGCGAGGATGCGCCCACGGGGTCCCGCGGTCAGAACGCTGCGTATTGCCTGCCTTGCACCGTCATAGGAATGTTTCGCGGCGTCGACGAGCTGCACCTGCGCAAGGCGGAAGCCGAGCGCGACTAGACCGGCTACGATGACGATGCCGACGGCAAGTACCGAGAGGTCGCTTGCGATGGACGCTTCGTCACGCATCGGCACCCACCTTTCTCCAGAGTCTCGGAAGGACGACAAACGCAAGCGAGAGGAAAACCGCGCCGACAGGCACAGAGAGAAGTATTCTCCCCGGAGCGCCCGCGCCTTCTGCGACGAGCGCTAGCCATACCTGGTACGAGGGATACGCAACGGCGATCCATACGGCCGGCTCGCGGAAGAACCTTATCGCCACGGCTATTGCGGCGAAGAAAACCATCGCGGAACCGGGAGGTAGCGAGCAGATCGCCTCCTCGAACGCACCCGCGGCAACCGCCGCCATTATCCATATCGGCGTCCGCGTCTCGACCGCAAAAAAGACGGCGAGCGACAGGAGTATCGGAAGCCCCAGCGAGCCAATCGACGGCAGCATGTCCTCGAGCGCCCCGCCAAGAACAAGGGCGACGACGATAAACGCAAACTGTACGACGTTACTTTTCACGGCGGATGAAGACGTCCCTCAGCGTCGCAAAGTCGACAGCCGGCAGCACTTCACCCTCTCGTCTCGGCGAATCAGAGTCGTTTCTGACTTCGAGCAAAGTGCCTACAGCGATCCCCTTGGGATATACCCCTCCGAGACCCGACGTGTAAACCGGACTGCGCGGCGGAACCTCCGCCGCAGACAAAATGTGTCTAAGGACAAGTCGCTCCTCGGTGCCGCCCGCGAGCGTTCCGCGCAAATTCCCGCCACCGGGGAGCGCAACCTCGCAGCCGACGCCGATAGACGGATCGGTGACGAGGCGGATTTCTGCCGTGTGGGGCGTCACGGACTCGACGCGCCCGACAAGCCCTTCGGGAACGACGACTATCGCCCCTTCGCGCACGCCCGCAAGCGACCCCTTGCCCACCCTCATGGTGCGGCGCGGCCCAAATGCGCCGCCGGCGGCGAGAACCTCTGCGACAAGCCACGTCTCCGGGTTCTGGTCCCTGTATTCGAGGACACGCCTAAGCCGTGCGTTCTCGGCCTCGAGCCGCGCGGCGTCGTCGCGCGCAAGCGCGAGCGCGGCGACCTCGCGCCTTAGGGCCACGTTCTCGGCGCTTGCCGAAGCACCATGACAAGCGCCAATCACGCGCGACCAGACCCTGTCGGAAAACGCACGACGAGCACGCTCGGCGGGGAAGATCGCCTCAAGCGCCGTCCCGCGGGAAAAGGCGACGACCGCCACAGCCACCGCCCCGAGGGCGATGAGCGCATATGCACCGGTCGTTTTGGCTTTCATTCTGGCAAGTCCTCACCTACGGGCGGACTTGCCGAAGGCTCTACGCACGCTTGTTCTTCGCGAGGAAATCGAGCTCGTTCATCACGACGCCCGTGCCCTCAGCGACAGCCGAGAGCGGATCGTCCGCCACCGTGACGGGAAGCCCCGTCTGCTGCGCGAGAAGCTTGTCAAGGCCGCGCAGCTGCGAGCTTCCGCCCGACAGCACAAGGCCCCTGTCCACGAGGTCGGCCGCGAGTTCCGGTTCACACTTGTCCAGCGTGGTCCTCACAGCGTCCACGATCTGGCTGACCGGCTCCTTCAGGGCTCCCCTGATTTCCTCGGAGGTTATCGTCAAAGTCTTCGGCAACCCCGCCACTATATCTCTGCCCTTGATTTCGAGCGTCTTCTCCTCACCAGTCGGGAAAGCGCTCCCTATCTCGATCTTTATCATCTCGGCCATGCGCTCGCCGATCAGCAGGTTGTAGACCCGCTGGATGTATTTCATGATGCACTCGTCCATCGCATCGCCGCCAGCCGCGCGGGCGGAGTAGCTGTGGACTATGCCGGCGAGCGAGATGATCGCCACCTCGCATGTGCCACCGCCGATATCGACAATCATCGAGCCCGCCGGCTCGCTGACAGGAAGCCCTACGCCAATCGCCGCGGCCATCGGCTCCTCAATTAGGAAGACTTCGCCAGCACCTGCCGCGTGCGCCGCGTCCTCGACCGCGCGCTTCTCGACCTCGGTGATGCCCGACGGCACGGCGATTACCATGCGCGGCTTCGCGTACTTGGACCAGAAGCGCTTCGGGCAGACCTTGTTGATGAAATAGGCGATCATCGCCTCGGTAATGTCGAAGTCGGCTATCACGCCCGACTTCATCGGACGGATTGCGATAATGTTGCCCGGCGTCCTGCCAAGCATCCGCTTCGCCTCCTCGCCCACCGCGAGAACGCGCTTGGAGCCTGCCTGAATCGCGACGACCGAGGGCTCGCGAAGGACGACTCCGTGGTCCTTGGCGTACACAAGCGAGTTCGCCGTGCCAAGGTCGATGCCGATGTCCGTCGAGAAGAAAGACTTTAGCTTTGATATGCGGAACATTTCGTAATCCTAATTACCCGATTGTGATGGATATTTTATGCAATTTTCGTCTGCGCGTCAACCGAAAAATGCCTTGTAAAGCGCCCGGACGGCATTGTCGCGGTCCTGCTTTCTTACGGCAATCATGAACGAAACCTCGGACGACCCCTGGTTCACCATGGAAAGCGAGATTCCGACCGACGCAAGCGCGAGGCAGGCCTTCGCGAGCATACCAGGCGTGTAGCACATGCCCTCGCCCACCACCATAAGCGTCGTGATGTCGCGTTCAACCGTGACGAAATCGGGCTCTAGCTCGCGGCGGATCGTCGAAACGACGCGGCGCTCCACTTCGCGCGGGAGATACTGCTCCTTGATAACGATGCACTGCGAGTCGACGCCCGAGGGCATATGCTCGTAGGGAACGTGCTCGTCCTCGAGAATCTGGAGAAGCCGCCTGCCGAAGCCGATCTCGCGATTCATCAGGTACTTCTCAACGACGATGTTGCAGAAGCCGTCTGCGCTCGCGATGCCGACTACCGTTCCGGGAACGACGCGGCGCGACTGCTGAATCATCGTGCCGGGTTCGCCGGGGTGGTTCGTGTTGCGGATGTTGATCGGAATTCGCGCGCGGACCGCCGGAATGACAGCATCGTCGGCGAAGACGCCGAAGCCTGCGTAGGCAAGCTCGCGCATCTCGCGGTAGGTCATCGTCGGGATGCCCTCCTTCACGTCGGGAACGATGCGAGGATCGACCGGATAGACCGAGTCGACGTCTGTGAAGTTCTCGTAGACGTCGGCGCAAACGGCCGCAGCGAGGATAGAGCCCGTGATGTCAGATCCTCCACGCGGGAACGTCGCAACCTTGCCATCCTTCGTATAGCCGAAGAAACCGGGGTAGATGACGATTCCCTCGAAGTTCGAGAACGCGCGAGATAGCGTCGCGTAGCTGTCGGGATCGAGCGTAGCGTCACCAAACTCGCCCTTCAGCACCATTCCAGTGTCCTTCGGGCTCGCATACCGCGCCTTCCGTCCGCGCGCCGCGAACGCGACTGCAACGAGCTTGGCGTTGTTGTCCTCGCCAGCGGCCTTGACGAGGTCGAGAAACTCCTCGGGGCGGAGATCCTTGACCTGGGCTATGCGCGACCTCAAGTCACGCGTGATATCGGATATGATGTCCTCGCCAAGCTTGAGCTCGTCAGCGATGAGTGCGTAGCGCTCGACGACCGCGCCAAGCTGACGATCGACGTTCTCGCCTGCGAGAGCCGCCTTCGCGAGCGCGATGAGAAGGTCGGTGACCTTCGTGTCACCCTTGTCGCGCTTGCCTGGGGCCGAAACGACCACGATGCGCCGCGCGGGATCCGCAAGGACGATGTCAATTACCTTGTTTAACTGCGTCGCATCCGCGAGGGAGCTGCCGCCAAATTTACATACTTTCATTGAAAAATCTCGACTTCCATTTTCTAGCCACTAACCACTAGTCACTAAAGCACCCTTAGCTTGACCGGGTCTTCGCCGATTACGCCCGACGCCTTGATTTCCGAGAGCGCCGCATCGAGATCGGCCGAGCGCGCCTTGCGAGTCATCGCGACGACTGGAACCGGGAGATTGCCTTCCGTCGAGCCCTTCTGCGAGAGAGCCGAAATGGAAACACCGTGCCTTCCGAGCGCGGAAGCGACGACGCCCATCGCGCCGGGCCTGTCCGCGAGCATGAAGCGAAGGTAGAACTTCGAGGCGATTTCGCCCGCCGCGCGAAGGCGAACCTTGCCCTCGCCGTAGTTCGGGACGCCTCTCGTATAGCGCGTCTCGTCGTAGGCGAGGTTGCGCGCGATGTCGCCAATGTCGCCAACGACAGTGGAAGCGGTAGGCGCACGACCAGCACCGCGCCCGTAGTACATCGTGTAGTCCGACATGTCGCCCTTCACATACGCGGCGTTGAACGCGTCGTTCACGTTGGCGAGCATGTGCGAAAAGGGAATCAGCGTCGGATGCACGCCAACCTCGACTTCGTCGCCGTCTTTCGCAACGCACGCTAGGAGCTTGATGCGGTAGCCGAGGTCTGCGGCGTACTTCACGTCAGCGCCAGAGAGATTGCGGATGCCCTCGACCTGGACCTGGTCGAGCGTCGGCTGGAAGCCGTACGCGAGAGCCGCGAGAATGCACGCCTTGTGAGCAGTGTCAAAGCCGTCGACGTCGAGCGAGGGATTGGCCTCGGCATAGCCGAGCTTCTGCGCGTCCTTGAGAACCACGTCGAAGGGAAGACCCTCGTTCTCCATCCTCGTGAGGATGTAGTTGCAGGTGCCGTTGAGAATGCCGTGGATCGACTCGATCTCGTTGCCCGCGAGACCTTCGCGCAGGACGCGGATGATCGGAATGCCGCCGCCAACCGACGCGCCGAAATAGATATCGACGTCGTTCTTCGCCGCCGTCTCGAAGATCTCGTGGCCATATTCCGCGAGCAGCTTCTTGTTCGCGGTGACGACGCATTTGCCGCCGTTGAGCGCTTCAAGGACAAATGTCTTGGCGATGCCTGTGCCGCCAATCGTCTCGACGATGATGTCGATTCCGGGATCAGCGAGGACGCCTTTCGCGTCTGTCGTGAGAACGCCGTCGGGAACCTTGATGCCGCGGTCCGTCGTGATGTCGAGGTCCGCGATCTTCTTCAAGACGATGTCGACGCCGAGGCGCTTGGCCATGACGTCACGATGCTTCAGGAGGCCGTCAGCAACTCCCGCGCCAACGGTTCCGAAGCCAAGAATTCCAACTCCTATCTGCTTCATGTCTACCCTTTTTCTCTTTTCAGTCACTCACCCTTGTCGCCAAATCTCAAAACGGCATGTCATCTATCGCGCCGGCGTCTTCCGGGAAATCGGGCTCTGCCGGGGCGGGAACGGGCTCGGTGGAAGAGCCGTCCGCATTGAGGACCTCGATCTTGAGGCCCGTCAAGTCGGTGAAGTACTTGACCTGGCCCTGGGGATTCGTCCACTCGCGGCCGTCGATGGCAAAGCGAATCTTGGCGCGCTGACCCTCGCGCACCGTGTCGAGCATGGATGCGGCGTCCTTCTTGAAGGTGAACGCGATGTGGTTGGGCCACTTTGACTCAGCCCCAACATCATCTGTCATCACGACATCGCGCTTAGTGAAACCGCTCGCAAAGCTCTGGAGCTGAAGCACCTTCTCGACAACGCCTGTATACTCGTAAATAGCCGCCATTTCCGTCTCGTCCTTTTTTGGGTTTCCGAATATTA
The DNA here is from genome assembly GCA_017547265.1 of Kiritimatiellia bacterium. Next base: position 8,784 of record JAFYQC010000226.1, read on the forward strand.
TACCATTTTTTGGCGGCTCCTACGCCTATAAGCGGAAATTATCGCATTTTGATTGAACCCCATGCTGAAACTCGCCCCGCCGCGTACTCAATTGTTCGGCGGCGGAGCGAAGGTCCGAGCGAGGGGATACGGCGTATTCGCCGAGGGTTCCCCGAGGAGGAGCCTTCGGACGCCGCCGAACACCCCCTATGGCTTGAGGTAGAGGCGGCAGTGGCAGAGGCCGTGGTAGGCGGGGTCGGCGAGCTGGCCCTTGAACTCGTCACAGGGGCAGAAGAACTCAGGGAGCTTCGGCAGGCGGCACGGGCAAAAGCCATGCTTGCGGACAAGGCCGTCTTTCACGACCTTGACCACTTTCTCGTCACCATTAAACACCACCTTGCCCTTCTCAAAGAGCTCTCGTATCTCCGTAGACGACTCCTTCGTACGCGGGAACGACTTGAAGGTGACGAGCTTCTTCAGCTCCTCGTAGTCCTTCCAGCGCGGCAGCCCCTCGACGGAGTCTTCGCCAATCAGGAAGAAAAGTTCCGCGCCAGGATTCTCCGCGGCAATCTCACGCACGGTATCTATCGCATAGGAAACACCGCCGCGCTTCAACTCGCGGTCGTCGACAACCGCCTCGGGGATCTCGGCAAAGGCGTTCTTCACCATCTCGAGCCGATCCCATGGAAGAGGCGGCATATCCTTCGCCGCCTCAGTCTTGAAGGGGCTCACATTCGCAGGAATCACAATGAGCCGGTCAAGCGCGAGCGAAGCAACCGCCTCGCGCGCTAGGTTGACATGCCCGAAGTGGACGGGATTGAAACTCCCGCCGTAGATGCCGATCTTCACGCAAGCTCCTTCGAGCGCCTCGCGGCGGCAGCAAGCGTAGCGGCGACAATCTTCTTGAACTCGGGAACGTCCATCTTCTCCATGCCCGCGGCAGTCGTGCCGCCCTTCGTGCAGACGCCCTCGATAAACGGACGTAGCGCCATGCCGCTCTCCCTGAGGAACTTCGCAGTCCCGAACATCGTCTGCTCAGCGAGGAGACGTGCGACGGCGGGCTTGAGCCCGAGCTTGATGCCACCCTCGACCATCGCCTCCTCCATATAGGCGAAATACGCGGGGCCCGAACCGGAAAGCGCAGTCACGGCGTCGAAGTCCTTCTCCTTGAGGACGACTGTCGCGCCAGCGCCACCGAGAATCTTCTCGACAAGCTTCACGTCCTTCGCGGGAGTCTTCGTGGCCGCGCATATCGCGCACATGCCTGCGTTCGCGCGCAGCGCGAGGTTGGGCATCACGCGGACGAGATTGACTTTCGCGCCAAATGCCTTCTTGAGCTTCGCAAGCGTCTTGCCAGCGACAATCGAGACGATCGTGTGCTTCTCGGTAAGGAGCGGCTTTACCTCGGCGGCGACTGCATCCACGTCCTGCGGACGTACGGCGAGAAAGACGAACTTCGCCTTCTTCGCGACTTCCTTCACGTCTGCCGTCGTCGCGACGCCGTACTTCCGCTTCAAATCCGCCGCGCGTTCCGCGACCTTCTCGGCCATCACGACGCCCTTCTTGTCCTCAATCGCGGAAAGAATCCCCCCCGCCATCTTGCCTGCACCAAAGAATCCGATTTTCATTTGCTCTCCTGATTATTTTCTGATTATCCCCGCACCGATGGCGGAAAGCTCTGTTTCGACGGAAACATATCCACGGTCGACCGTCTCTGCGCCGAGAATCGTCGACTCGCCTTTCGCTACGAGCGCGGCGATGACGAGCGCAACACCTGCGCGGATGTCGGGCGAAGTCACGGTCCCGCCGTAGAGCTGCGAAGGTCCCGTCACGACGACGCGATGAGGGTCGCACTGCACGATCTTCGCGCCCATCTGCCGAAGGTGGTCGACGAAGTAAAGCCGCGACTCGAACATCTTCTCGAAGAAAAGGCATGTGCCGCGCGTCTGCGTCGCAAGCACGATCAGCACCGACATGAGATCCGACGGAAACGCAGGCCATGTGCCGTCCGCCACAGACGGAATCGCGTCGCCGAGATCGTATTTCATCTTGAGGCGCTTTTTAGGCACGTAGCGGAGAGTCCGCTCCTTCGCATCTATCGTCCACGTCACGCCGAAGCGCGCAAACGCCCCTTCGAGGATTTCGAACGGCACGGGGTCGATGCCGGTAAGCGTAAGTTCGCCGCCAGTGACCGCCGCCGCGACGATATAGCTCCCCGCTTCGATGTAGTCGCACCCTACCGTCGCCTCGCAGCCGTGAAGCGCCTCGACTCCATCGACCTCGATGCGGTTCGTGCCGGCGCCCGATATCTTCGCGCCCATGGCGTTGAGCATCGTCGCAAGGTCGACGATATGCGGCTCACATGCAGCATTGAAAATGACCGTGCGCCCGCGCGCGAGGACGGAGGCCATTAGGATGTTCTCGGTCGCAGTGACCGACGCCTCGTCGAGAAGAATCTTAGCACCCTTGAGTTCGCCCTTGAAGCGAAGCGTCTTCCTGCCAGCGACCGTCTTCGCACCAAGCGAGCGGAAGCCGGCGAAATGGGTATCGAGACGGCGGTGGCCGATCTGGTCGCCACCTGGCGGCGGCAGCGAAGCGCGGCCGACGCGAGCGAGAAGCGGCCCAGCGAAAAGGAAGCTCGTGCGAATCTTCGCGGCAAGCGCGGCGTCGATCTTCGCCGTCTTCACCTTTGGCGTCGCGATTGTCGCAGTTCCAGCCTTCAGGTCACGCGTCACCTTCGCGCCAAAGGACTTCGCCGCGTCGAGCATCGCCGCGACGTCTGCAATGTCGGGAACGTTGCATAGCGTCACCGTCTCGGAAGTCAAAAGCGACGCCGCTATCATCGGCAGGGCGGCGTTCTTGTTCCCAGAGACGCGGTGCGTCCCGGAAATCTTCCTCCCGCCCTGGATGACGAAACGACTCACGACAGCGCGTCTATCTTGCGCGTCTCGCCGAACACGACGAGCTTGTCGTCCGGCTCGAGCTTGTCGGTCGGCTGCGGTATGACGACGTTGCGCGGCTTGTTGGGATCAGCGTCCGCGCGGCGTATGCAGAGGACTGTTATTCCCGACTTCTTGCGGAGATCCGCCTCGGCAAGCGTCAGGCCGCGCGAGCCGTCGGGAACGTCGATCTCGGCGATCGAATAGCCGTCGGCGACTTCGAGGAAGTCGACGACATCGTGGTTCGCGATTGCACGCGCGAGACGATGGGCGCTGTCGCGGTCGGGATACACCACGCTGTCCGCGCCAATGCGGCGCAGTATCTTGCCGTGAAGTTCGCTCGTCGCCTTCGAGACGACGCTCGTCACGCCGAGCTCCTTGCAGTTCGCCGTCGCCATCATCGACGCCTCGATGTTGGAGCCAATGGCTACGACAACGACATCGCACTCGCCGAAGCCGGCTTCCGCGAGGACGTGCGGCTGTGTAGCGTCGCCCTGGAGAGCCGTCGCAAACTCGGAGGCATTCTGCATCGCGGGGCGGTTGCGGTCAATGAGGATCACTTCCGCGCCCGCGTTGGCGAGCGTTTCCGCCAGGCTCATTCCAAATCGCCCGGCGCCGATGATTCCAATGCGTTTCATATCGTGTATTTTACCATAAATTTGACTGCGCTTGTGCGGTTCGCCTATCTCGACTATTCCACACTGACGGTGACAGTAGCCGAGACTGCGTCGCCAGATTCGGTGGCGCAAGTTATGACGTGCTTCCCCGGAGACATCTCCGCGGCAAATGCGCCGCGCCCGACAGTCTCGCCTACGGGAGCAGCGTCAACGGACCACCAGAGCCTGGTGTCGGGCGGAACTTCACCGACTTGGCAGACTATGCGCTGCTCAAGCGATCCGGAGACGAGATGGAACTGTGCGCCATCCTCGGGCTTCACGAGAGAGAGTGCGGGGCCTCCCTCTTCGATTAGCTTTCCGTCTGGCCCGCGCCTATGAATATTGCAAAGCCGAGGCGAACTACGGCTCTTGACGGACCTTCCTTCTTCCGTCTCGGGACAGTCAGGCGAGGCGGGAAGCCCAGTCTTCTTGCAGACGACGCACTTCACCACGCCCTCTGGCTTTTCGAACCATGGGGCAGTTCCGCTCGGATAGAGCTGGCGCATGACGCTCCACGCGACAGGCGCAGCGGCCTTTGCACCTACGACGCTCTTGTCACCGAAGCCGCCTGTCTTGTGCCCGCACCAGACACCAACGACGAACTCCGGATTCCACGCGACCGTCCATGCGTCGCGGTACGCGCTCGACGTGCCTGTCTTCCACGCGAAGCGCGGCGCCGCGACATCTGCAACATGCCCAAGGGCTGCATGCGAGCGCTCGTCGCCAGAGAGCATGTCGGAAACGAGATAGGCGCATGCGGGCGCAAACCGTCCGTCGCCGCCACGCGCGAGAACTCCGTATGCGCGAACGAGCTCGAGAAGCGAGACTTCGACATTCCCGATTGCCATTCCAAGGCCAAACGACGCGGCATCTTCAGTGACGTGCCCGAAGCCAAGGGCGCGAAGTTCCTCTGCGAAGGACTCGACTCCGACTTCGTCGAGAAGGCGGACGAACGGAACATTGAGCGAAAGAACGAGCGCATCGCGCACAGTGACAAGGCCGCGGTACCTGCCGTCGAAGTTCGCGGGCCTATAGCCCTTGAACGAAATGGGCGAATCGACGAGACGGCGCTCTGGAGTCGCGAGGCCTCGCTCCATCGCAAGCGCGACGAGGAACGGCTTGAGGGTCGAGCCCGCGGGGCGCAGCGAAGTCGCGGTATTTACCTGCCCGTCCTTGCCGTCGAAATAGTCGCCGCTACAAGCCATTGCGACTATCTCGCCTGTCGCTGGTTTCATCACGACGACAGCAGAAGAAAAGCCGCCCTTCTCCGCCGCCGCAGAAACAGCGTGCTCGCACAAAAGCTGGATGTCGGCGTCAAGCGCCGTAGTCACATCCACTCCTCCTCGCCCTCCGCGAAGCCCATGTTCCGAGATGTACCAGTCGCAAAAATGCGGCGCGAGAAACGGCCTCGGCGCGCGGCGGACTTCCGGCTCGACCGATTGCGCCCCCTCGAGCTGCTCGTCAGTGATGTAGCCAAGTGCCCGCATCCTCTCGAGGACATAGTCGCGCCGCTTAAACGCCTGTGCATGTCGCTCAGGGCTTCCCCACCTGTCGGGGCGGAAGCGCGTCGGTGCCTGAACCATTCCTGCGAGCATCGCCGCTTCGCCAAGCCCGAGTTCCTTCGTGCTCTTGCCGAACCAGCCCTGCGATGCCGCCTCTATGCCGACGAAGTTCGAGCCAAAGGGAGCACGATTAAGGTACTGCGAGATAATCCATTCCTTCGACTTCGCGCGCTCCATCTTGGCGGCCTTGATCGCCTCCTTCCACTTCCACCAGAGATTCTTAGGGTGGGGTTTTAGAAGTCGCACAGCCTGCATCGTAATAGTCGACGCGCCGGAAATGCGCCGTCTGCAACTGACATTCTGCCATGCCGCGCGAAGGACGCTCATCGGCCTCACGCCGTGGTGCGACCAGAACGAACTGTCCTCGGCCGCAACAAGCGCCTTCACAATCCAATCGTCGGGAGAGGCGACGTAGAACGGACGACAGTCGACATCACCGGGCCCAAGTGTCACGCGCAGGATTCTACCCGACGCGTCGCGAAGTATCGTGCCGCCGGGATATTCGTCCGCCCCCTCGTCGCTCCATCCGATGAAGATCCACGAGCAAACGAGAAACACCGCCGCGAGCGCGGCGACGATGCGGGCAAGTAAAACGATTTTCCTCTTCACGCCCTATACTCGCCGCAAAGAGGAAAATCTGACACGGCATTATACGCGCACGCTTAAAACGTTACGCGGTCACCAACAGGTCGTTGCGCCTGAGCGCGCGGATCGCGTCGCAGTCGAGCGTATGCCCCGCGCGATAGGAGACAACCGTCCCGACGAAGCGAGATGAGCCGCCGATAAGCGCGATTGCCGCCATGAGATCGAGCGTCGCACGGTGCCAGACGGGCTCGAGGAACTTGTCTCCAACGGGGAAGCGCGGCTCGGTGTAGAACTTGCGCTTGCCGTGGATCAGGATGTTCCTGTCGTTGTAGCCCCAGTTGCGCGTCGCGGCAAAAAGCTTTCCGACCGTCTTCGCGAGAATGTACTGGCGACGCGTCGCGTTCGTCCTAGCGAGAGCCGCGTAGCGGAAGGTCTCGGGCGTGACGTCAAAGAGAATCCGCTGGTCGCCGATGACCGTGTTCCACGATATGCCGCAGTCGATGCGCAGGTTCCTCTCGCCGTTCTCGGCGGGGAGGAAAAGAAGGAAGTCGCCGCGACCGCCGCCAAAGGCGACAGGTTCCTTGACCGTGACATAAGTCGCGTCTTCGCTGGTCTCCGCGATCTTAGCGTGCTCCATCGCCTTGATGAGTGGCAGCGACGACTGCTCGAAGAGCGGCGGATCGCCAGAGTTCACCTTGAGAAGCACATCATCGACACCGAGCCCGACTTTGAGCGCGATGATATGCTCGACCATGCGAAGGTAGTTGTGCGGCGAACCGGAGCGAAGCACGAGGTTCTGCGCGCTCGTCCAGAGGTTTGCGATGTCCACCGCGGTGTCCAGCTGCTCGGGAAGATCCATGCGGCGAATCCACCAGCCGGGCTTGTGCGGCGGCGCGAAGGTGAGCGTCTGCTTTTCGCTGCCCTTGAAAGTGCCGATACCAGCGACAGGCGCTTCTCCGAGAATCGTCTGGCGCTTCGCCGGGAAAGGCGACGAGCGATCCTGGGCAAGACGCGTCTCGTCTATCGGCTGGACGCGGAAGCGCTCGTAGGCCGCCGCGATAGACGCGGACGAGCCGAACACTGTCTTTCCGATTCGGTAGGAAGGTAGGTCCATGTAGGTTGCCTCGCTTTGGTGCGGCCTCAGGCCGTGATGCCGTTCTGCTGGGCGACGAGTCCGGCGGCTCCGTACATCTTGCGGAGCTTCGGCTTTTCGATCTTGCCTGTCGGGTTGCGCGGCACTTCCGCGAAGATGACCTTGCGCGGGCGCTTGTAGCGCGGGAGATCGAGGCAGAAGTCGTTGAACTCCTGCTCGGTGAGCGTCATCCCCTCCTTGACGGACACGATCGCCGCGGCGATCTCGCCAAGACGCGCATCGGGAAGTCCGATGACCGCGACATCCTTGACCTTGGGGTTCGCGCGGATGAAGTCCTCGATCTGCACGGGGTACAAGTTCTCGCCGCCGGTGATGATGACATCCTTCGCACGGTCAACGAGGTATATGAAGCCGTCGCGCTCCTCGGCCATGTCGCCGGTGAGGAGCCAGCCCGGCTCCTTCATTATCTCGGCCGTCGCCTCGGGGTTGTGGTAATACTCCTTCATCACGCCCGGGCCCTTCAGCGCAAGCTCGCCGACCTCGCCGGGCTTCACGGGCGTAATACCGTCGGGGCCGACGATCTTCGTCTGCCAGCCAAAACCGGCAACGCCGATTGCGCCGACGTGGTCGATGTTCTCGACGCCGAGATGGACGGCTCCGGGGCCTGTCGACTCGGAGAGCCCGTAGTTCGTGTCGTAGTCGTGGTGCGGGAACACCGTCTTCCACCTCTTGATGAGGGCGGGCGGCACGGGCTGCGCGCCGATGTGCATGAGACGCCACTGCGAAAGCTGGTAGTCCTCGAGCTTGACGTCGCCGCGCTCGATTGCATCGAGAATGTCCTGCGCCCACGGAACGAGAAGCCACACGATGGTGCACTTTTCCTCGCTCGCAGCGCGGATGATCCACTCGGGCTTCACGCCCTTCAGGAGCACCGCCCTGCCGCCGACGAGGAAGGAGCCGAACCAGTGCATCTTCGCGCCGGTGTGGTAGAGGGGCGGAATGCAGAGGAACGTGTCGTCCTTCGTCTGGCCGTGGTGGGCCTGCTCGACGGCGCAGCTGTGCAGGAGGCAGCGGTGCTGGAGGACGATCGCCTTCGGGAAGCCCGTCGTGCCGGACGAGAAGTAGATCGCCGCCTCGTCCTCCGGCAGCATCTTGATCGCCGGCGACTCCGCAATGCAAAGCCTGACGAGGTGGTGGTAGCTCTCCGCGAAGACGGGACAGTCCCCGCCGACGTAGATGCGCGTCTTGACGCGCGGCATCTGGTCCGCGATCTGTTCGACGCGCCCGATGAACTCGGGACCGAACACGAGCGCCTCGGCGTCCGCGAGATCGAGGCAGTACCTGATCTCGTCGGCCGTGTAGCGGAAGTTGAGCGGCACGGCCATGCAGCCCGCCTTAAGGACGCCGAAGTAGATCGGCAGCCACTCGAGGCAGTTCATGAGGAGAATGGCGATCTTGTCGCCCTTCTTGTAGCCGCGGCTCAGGAGGAAGTTCGCGAAGCGGTTCGCCTTCTCGTCGAACTCGCGCCACGTCATCTCGGCGCGGAAAGCCTTGTCGGGAATGGACTCGACCAGCTCTGATTCCTTCCAGGTCTTCTGCTTGCCCGCGTCCGGCGTGTCGATCTCGACAAGCGCCACGTCATCGCCCCATTCGCGGGCATTGCGTTCCAGTAGCTCGGTGATGTTGTCCATGTCAGAACTCCGCTTGGGTCCACTTGAGATCGGCGAGCGCGTTCTTCACCTCCCGCACAATGCGCGCGTCGGGATGACCCTTCATCGCCTCGCCGTTCGAAATCACACTCGTGACCAGCGCCTGGTACTTCCGCTTCTTCTCCCCCTCCTCGGGACTGAAGATCGGCGGATCCTTGGCCTTCTTGGCGAAGGCGACGAAATCCACCATCGCCTTCAGGTTCGGAATCGCCGCGAGCTCCTTTGCCGCGGGCGCGTACTCCTGCGCCAGCTGCGGAAACCTCTCGCGGAAGGCCTTGAGACGGAGGTAGGCGTGGCAGGGCTCGTTCTTGATCTCGTAGTCGAGGTAGCGCTTCCACTGCGCCATGTTCTTCGGGGACTCGATGTCGGTGAGCGCCGTGACGACCGCCTGCGTGGCGTTGTGCGTCTTCTTTCCGAGATAAACGGGCTTCCCCGTCCCGTCCACCACGTAGATGTAGGGCAGGGACTTGGTCTTGGGCATGCCCTCGAAGGCCGCGTTCCGATAGACCGAGTAGCTGATGCCGTACTTCCTGAGCTGACGCCGCACGATCTCGTCCTCCTCGCCGCCGTCGCCGACGGGCGCGGCAAGGATGGCGAACCGCTTGGTCTTGAAGTTCGCCCAGACCTCCCTGAACACGGGCAGGAGCTCGCCGGCCGCCTGCTCGTCGGCCGCCTTCCAGCGGCAGACCAGGACGACCTTGCCCTGAAGATAGCCCGAACTCGCCTTCCGCCCGCCGAGATAGTGCTCTGCGTCAACATTTCGCCACCCTCCCGCCTGCGCACACGCGGCGAGAAGGAGAACCCCCGTAATCAGCGACGACTTCATCGGCCGTATTATATCAATTCGCAAATCCGCGGACAATGGCCTCGATCTCGGCGAGGGTGCGGACGGCATTGAGGCGCTTCCTGAGTTCCGCCGCGCCGGGGCGTCCGTTGAAGTAACGGAAGAGGTGCACATGCATCTTCACGGACGCGAAGGCGTCCGGCGTCGGGACGTGGTCCTTCGGGAAGTGCGCGGCGAGCTGGTCGCGGAAGCGGAGCAGGTAACCGAGATGACGCCTGAAAGCGTCTTCCGTCCCCCGTCCGAAGTCCTC
>JAFYQC010000227.1 GCA_017547265.1 Kiritimatiellia bacterium
CCGCCGCTCGAACCAGGCGTCGCCGTACGACTCGCCCTCCGCGACCTCCCTCATTCGCGGGCGGAATGTGTGCATGTCGAGGTATTTCCCGGTATGCGTCTTCGCCTCGCTGTATGCCCAGCCGTAGTGATAGGCGTACCAGTACGCCGAATGCTCGTATGTCTTGCGGCTCATATCAGATGTTTTTGCCTCTTTACTAGTCGGCAGGAGGCATTATACCATAAAATGAGAATTCTATGCGGAAAAATCTTGAAGGGTGATTTCTTAGCCTTGCTAAGCGTTGAAGCCGTCTTGGAGACCTTATTGAGTGATTCCAAGGAAGATGCCCGCGGCTGTTGCCAACGTGTTGATCATCGTCGGCGAGTCTATGTACTATTCAATTTACGCCCGTCTCCGCAACGCGAAGATGGCATCCAAGACTGTGAAGCGGCTCTACACCGAGAAGCTGCCTACGGCAGACTGATGACTCTTTTCTCGGGTTTAACGCCTGGAAGCTTCGAATTGTTCTCCGTCTTGAGGCGCTTTATGAGCGAGGTGATGGATGTCGTCCACTTCGCGGCGTGCGGAGGATTGTAGCGCTTCCCAAACGCGGTGAGATCGCCGGTGTAGTGCTTGCGGATCGTCCCCGCGGCCCAGTATCCCTGCACGTAGAAGGACTTCACGCCGTCGCGGTAGCGGTGCGCCTTGTGCCCGGAATCCATCGGCCCGCCCACGCCGAACTCGAGTCCGGGGCGGCCGTTCTCGTGGCGGCGAATCGCCGCGAGGAGCCATGTCGCCTCGTCGCTCAGGTCGTAGTTGACGGCGATCTGGCGTATCATCTTCCACTCCGAGGCCGGGATGAGCGGTTTTTTCGTCGTTTCTGCGGGTTTCGCAGGCTTCGCGGGAGTCGCCACAGGCTTTGCAGGAGACGTTACAGGCGCCGCCACGCTCTTTGCGGGCGCTTCTGCGCCGATCGCCGCCGTAGCCGCGAAAAGCGCGAAGACAGTATGCAGGCAGAATTTCACATCCCAAATTATACCAAAAAGTGGTATAATAGTTGGAGCATGAAAAAGATAAATGGTTTGATTTCATTTGGCGAAAGCGCCAAGTCGGCCACATGCGCAATCGCGCTGATCTTTGCCGCGATGCTGTCATCGTCTGCAATCGCGGCCGATCCGGTCGAATGGGAGAACGTCGATCCAGCGCACTATCTAGCAGGCCGCATGGCTTCTGCCGGCTATCTGCGCGGCAAGGTCGTCTGCCTTGACTATCGCGACTACGGCGACAAGAGCGGCGTTGACGCGATGCGCCGGCTGGAAGAGGTCTGGCAGACGTTCAAGATGAAGCCATTTGTCCTCATCGGCAGCCACCGCGGCACTGCGGGCGCCGAGAAGATCAAGCGCATCGCCGATGGGCTCAAGCTCACGTTCCCCATCTACAAGGAAGCCGACATCGTGCGCACGGAGGAGCAGAAGGCCACCGACCCTGTGCACATTGGCTTCATGTACATCATCGGCGGCACGGGGCGGATACTCTACTGCGGAACCGACGACCGTCGCGCGTCGGGAGTGATCGCGAGCGCGCTCATCTCGATGCGCAGCCCGACTACGGTGAAGCAGTGGAAGCACTACATCGACTACGACATAAAGGTCCTCCCCGGTAAGGCGCTTGTCGAGATAGAGGAGTTCCGCAAGTCGCATCCGAAGGAAGCGGCGGCATACGACGAGGTCTGGGCGAAGTTCAACGAGGATAGCGATATAAGGCGCGTCGCGAAGCTCGAGCGCATTGCCCAGCAGGCCAAGGACTACGATTTTAAGGATACAAACGCGAAGCGGCTCAACCTCGAGAAGGTCGAGAAGGCGATAGAGCTTTCCGCAGACCTCAAGAAGAGCGAGAACCCGTTCGTAGCCCAAGAGGCGAAGAACTGCATCGCGGACCTTACCTGGACGGCGGCTATGCTGAAGCCGTCGGACGAAAGCTCTAAGAAACAAGGAGAAAAATGATGACGAAGAAGACAGTCGTTGTCGCGGCCTGCGCGCTCGCAGCGCTTTTCGCGAACGGCGCGGCGAAGTGGAAGAACCTCGACGACAAGTCGTATGTGGGCGGCCCCAAGCTGACGGAAGCCGACTTGCTCGGCAAGGCCGTCCTCGTGTACTACTGGGATCTCTCGGAGGAGACGAGCGTCAAGTACCTTCCCGAAGTCGAGAAGGTCTGGAATTCGTTCAAGACGAAGAAGTTCCAGGTCGTAGGCAACTACGTCGGCACGAAGAACGACGAAAAGGTCAAGGAGGCGATTCAGAAGAACAAGATCACTTTCCCGGTCTACTACAACTTCAGTCTCGATCCCGATCCCAAGGTAGGCTTTCAAAAAGCGCCGTTCTTCAATGTCGTAAACCATAGGGGTGTCAGCGTCCTCGGCAAGGCCAGCGTCAAGGAGGCGATTGAGGGCGCGGTGGAGGCGATGGGTGCCATCGGCATGCCGATATCTCTCTGCGGCGACGTCGAGTTCAAGAAATTCAAGGGAATGGCCGGCCAGCTCAAGCTCGGCAAGAACCTGACCAATGTCATCAAGGCGCTCGAGAAGAAGAAAGCGGACAAGGATCCAAACGTCGCGAGCGAGGCACAGGAGATAATCTCCGCCGTTGAGAGCGCCAAGGACGACGTGAAGGAGGATATCGCGCTCTACCGCGAGGCCGATCCCGCCGAGGCGATTAAGCTGATCCAGCTTTTCATGAAGACTTGGCCGAAGGACGACTCCGTGAAGGAGTACAAGGACGCGATAGCGGACCTGAAGAAGGCCGCTGCGGAGAAGGCGAAGGCGGCGAAGGAGAAGGCGAAAGAGAAGTGAGCATGAAGACGGATTTCCGCAACATAACAGAGATACTTGAACGCAATGCGACGGAGTGGCCCAATGACGTCGCGCTCGTCGAGATAAACCCGCAGGAGCTTGAGGCCCGCCACACCACCTGGCGCGAATATTCGCTCATCGAGAGCTCGCCCATCGAGGCGTTTAGGAGCGAGATGACGTGGCGTGAGTTCGACGAGAAGGCGAACCGCTTCGCGAACCTCCTTTTGAGCCGAGGGTACAAGCGCGGCGAGAAGATTGCGATACTCCTCATGAACTGCCTTGAGTGGCTGCCAGTCTACTTTGGCATCCTCAAGGCGGGCTGCATGGCAGTGCCGCTGAACTTCCGCTATACGGCTGACGAGATAAAGTACTGCCTCTCGCTCTCCGACGCTGCGGCGCTCGTCTTCGGCCCCGAGTTCACCGGACGTGTCGAGCAGATAATCGATCGCGTTCCCGCCGTGCGCGACCGCTTCTATGTTGGTGACGACTGCCCTACGTTCGCGATGTCCTACCGCGCGCTTCTCGGCTACTGCTCGTCGAAGTCGCCGACGATTCCCATGGTGCCCGAAGACGAGGCGGCGATCTACTTCTCGTCCGGTACGACCGGTTTCCCCAAGGCGATCGTGCTACAGCACAGGTGCCTGCTGCACTCGTGCCGCGTCGAGCAGGCGCACCACGGGCAGACGAAGGACGACGTGTTTCTCTGCATCCCGCCGCTCTACCACACGGGTGCGAAGATGCACTGGTTCGGCAGCTTCCTCGTGGGCGGCAAGGCCGTGCTCCTCAAGGGCGTGAAGCCGGAGTGGATCCTCCGCGCCGTGAGCGAGGAGAAGTGCACGATCGTGTGGCTGCTCGTGCCGTGGGCGCAGGACATCCTCGACGCGATCGACCGCGGCGACGTGAAGCTCGCCGACTACCAGCTCGACCAGTGGCGCCTCATGCACATCGGCGCGCAGCCCGTGCCGCCCGCGCTCATCAAGCGCTGGAAGGCGGTGTTCCCGCACCACGACTACGACACGAACTACGGCCTTTCCGAGTCCACCGGCCCCGGCGCCGTCCACCTCGGCATCGAGAATATCGACCATGTGGGCGCGATCGGCGTGGCGGGCTACGGCTGGCAGACGAAGATCATCCGTCCCGACGGCAGCGAGGTCGGTCCCGGCGAAGTGGGCGAGCTCGCGGTGAAGGGCCCCGGCGTGCTCCGCTGCTACTACAAGAACCCCG
>JAFYQC010000228.1 GCA_017547265.1 Kiritimatiellia bacterium
AACCTCTACACGTTCCTCGTGCCGATCTTCTTCTGCGTGATGGGCATGATGGTCGACGTTACGGCGCTCTGCTCTGAGCCCGTCCTGATCTTCGGCGGCATCTACACCGCCCTCGCCGTCCTTGCAAAGATCGTGGGCTGCGCGATTCCGTCGCTCTTCTGCGGCTTCAACTTCCTCGGCTCCTTGCGTGTCGGCGCGGGCATGATCCCGCGTGGCGAAGTCGCGCTCATCATTGCGGGCATCGGCCTTTCCAACGGCTATCTCACCCAAGAGGTGTTTGGCATCGGCATCCTCATGACGCTCGTCACCACGGTTGTAGCGCCGCCTGCGCTCGTCGGGCTCTTCCATCCGAAGGCGAAGGGCGTGCGCCACCCGAAGGCAGACGCCGACGGCGGTCGCGAAGTCGTCTTCGAACTCGAGACGCGCGAGGTCGCCGATCTCGTCGTCACCCGTCTCGTCGAGGAGTTCCGCAAGGAGGGGTTCTTTGTCACGCTTCTCTCCCAGACCGACCACATCTGGGAAATCGCGATGGACGACATCGACATGTCCGTCCGCCGCATCGACAAGAAGATACGCTTTACCTGCACGAAGGCCGAGGAGACGATGGTCATGACGGCCTGGATGGAGGTCGCCTCGCAGATGAACGACCTTGCGCGCGCAATCGCCAAGCCCATCCGCAAGGAGGACCTTGGCAAGATGATTGCGAAGAGCGAGCCGGCGAAGCGCGGCCACGAAGGCGTCGGCCGCTATCTGCAGGGTTTTGTCATGCTGCCGAAGTTCCGCGCGTCCTCGAAGAAGGAGGCGATCGAGAAGATGATAGCAGAAGTTGCCGCGGCCTGCCCCAACCACGTCAAGAACGCCGCAGAGGCGGCGGAAGCGGTCTTGAAGCGCGAGGAGTCGATGCCCACGGGTCTCGACCACGGCATCGCGGTTCCCCACGGCCGCTGCCCGAGCGTCCACGGCATTGCTGGCGCAGTTGCAATCGTCGACAACGAGGGAACCGCCAACGGTTGCATCCCAGACTACGAGACGATCGACAACTCGCCTTTGAAGATCATCGTCCTCACCGTTGCGAACGACGAGGCCCAGACGCCGTATCTCAAGCTGATGAGCTTCATTTCACGCGCGCTCCGCGCGGACAACGGCTACGAGCGGCTCGCCGTGTGCAAGACGCCTGACGAGATGCGCCGCTTCTTCAGAAACGCGAAGTGAGTCTCGGGGATACCATCGCGGCTGTTGCGACGGCTCCTGGACGCGGAGGCGTCGCGGTCGTTCGCGTCAGCGGCCCAGAGGCGTTCCAAGTAGCCGAGCGGCTTACTGGCCACACCCCCAAGCCCCGCAGGGTCAGTTTAGAGTCTATTAGGGTCGGCATAGAGTCGGTTAGAGTCAGCCTAAGGTCTGATCGGGTCGGCATAGTGTCAGATAGAGTTTCTGCTCCGAATCTAAGTGACCCTAACTTGACCCTAATCGACACTGCAGTTGTTCTTGCCTTCAAGGGTCCTAACTCCTACACTGGCGAGGATGTCGTTGAGTTCCAGTGCCACGGAGGCTCCGTGACGCCTCGCCGAGTCCTCGATGCCTGCCTCGCCTCTGGCGCGCGCCTTGCGCACCGCGGCGAATTCACCGAGCGCGCATTCTTGAACGGCAAGCTCTCCTACGAAGAGGCGGAATCGGTCCTCGATCTCGTCGATGCCAAGACAGACCGCGCGGCCGATGCTGCGCTCAGGGGCGTGTCTGGCGAGTGTCGCAAGGCGACAAGGGAAATCTACAACGCGCTCGTAGACCTCTCCTCGACGGCTGAACATGCGCTTGACGTGAGCGAAGAGGAACTTCCTAGCGGCTTTCTCGACGGCATCGTCTCCTCGGTTGCCGCCATTTCCACCCGTCTTGACGAGGCAATCCACCGCGCGAAGGAGGGGAAAATACTGCGCGAGGGAGCTCTTGTGGTAATCGCTGGGCCGCCAAACGCCGGGAAAAGTTCGCTTTTAAACGCGCTCCTCGGGGAAAGCCGCGCGATAGTCTCGGCGACTCCAGGAACGACGCGCGACTCGATAGAGGAGTGGCTCGACATAGACGGCTGGCCGGTGCGCCTTGTCGATACGGCGGGGCTTCGCGAGACCGCCGATGCCATCGAGGGCGAAGGCGTCTCGCGCGCACGCGACCTAATGAAAAAGGCCGACATTGTGCTGAACTTGACCCCTGCAGATGGTGCTCCGGCTGGCGGGACGGACGAAGCGAACGGGACATACGGGACAGTCGGGACGAGCGGGACAGGTGTCGTCATAGAAGTCCTTTCTAAATGCGATTTGATAGTAAACTCCGAAGATTATGGCTCTCGTTACCACTCCGCAGTTTCACACTCGACAATCGCTGTTCACGAGAATCCCGGTAGTGATGGTTTTATGGCGCGAAGCGGTGGAGCGTTAGCGGGAACAACAACCATCGGAGTTTCTGTAAGCGCCAAGACAGGCGAGGGGCTTGATGCGCTCCGCGGCGCAATTGCCGCGGAACTCGAGCGCAAGGCGGCCGAGCCGGGCGACACAGACTCCGCCCTTGGCCGCGATGCATCGGCTCTAATCGAGGCCCGTGCGCTCCTCACTCCAAACCCCCAACTTGGGGCTAAAGC
>JAFYQC010000229.1 GCA_017547265.1 Kiritimatiellia bacterium
AGAAGAAGGTCCGCATCGAGGGCAACGCTGCTGTCGACATCGCAAAGACGATGATCCTCCCCGCTGTTCGCGCCGAGTATCTCGAGGCGGCGAAGGCCTACAACGAGACCGACTCGAGCAACGTGAAGGTCGCAATCGACATGCTTCACGGGCAGATGACGGAACTCGGCAACGGCCTCGTCAAGATGAATGAAGGCATCACCCGCCTGCAGGACGCCTTGGACAACTTCGACACCATGGACATCCTCGCACGGATGGCGGAGCTCCGCAAGATCGCGGATGCGCTCGAGACGGTCGTGTCGAACGACAAGTGGCCGCTTCCGAAGTACCGCGAAATGCTGTTCCTGTATTAGTTGGGTGGTTAGGTAGTTGAGTGGTTTGGTGGTGTCGAAAGAAAATGACTGATGAATTAAAGCACGAATGTGCCGTGGCGATGGTGGTCTTGAGAAAGTCCGCCATCGCCACAGGCGATTTCGGTGGAACAAAGCTCTCGCTACTTCTCGAGAAGCAGCACAATCGCGGGCAGGACGGCGCGGGTGTGGCAATACTCTCGGCTAATCCCGAACCGGGCGAGACGCCATATTGGATTGCCAAGTCCGCATCCGCTACACCGCTCACGGATGTGCTTGGAATGATCGGGAAGAGAAGTGCTTCACACAGAGACACAGAGGCACAGAGAACAGACCTCCGCGTCTCCGCGCCTCCGCGCGAGAAAATTTTTCTCGGTCATCTTCGCTACGCCACGTTCGGGAAAAACGACGTGGCGTTCTGTCATCCATTCGTGCACGAGTCGAGCGAACTGAATCACACGCTTCTTCTCGCCGGAAACTTCAACCTCACAAACGCTCACGAACTTTTCGACGACTACCGCCACCACGGTTCCTTCCCGACGAGCAAGTCGGACGGCTACCTCATCTGCGAGATGATCGCCAAAGGGCTGATGGGAGAAGGGCATCAGGGCGACAACCGCATTGCCTCAGCTATTGGTTCGGCTCTTGCAAACGCCGACGGCGCATGGACGCTCTGCGGCATGACCGCAGACGGATGGGCGTTTGCGACGCGCGACCCACACGGCTTCAGGCCTGGCTGGCACTACATCGACGACGATGTCGTTGTCGTCGCCTCTGAACGCGCCGCCATACAGGCGGCGTTCGACGTGCCGCCTGAAGCCGTGAAGGAGCTTCCGCCTGGCGAAGCTCTCGTCGTCTCGCCGGAAGGCAATGTAACGTTTGCGGATCTGGGCGACTCAAACACTCAAGTACTCAAACCCTCAAACCCCCAAACCCTCAAACCCTCAAACCCTCTCCCCCGTCCCTGCTCCTTTGAGCGCATCTACTTTTCACGCGCGAACGACGCCGATATCCACCGCGAGCGCAAGGCGCTTGGCGCGGCACTTGTGCCGCGGATCCTCGAGGCCGCCAATGCGCCGATGGACCGCATCTTCTTCAGCTACATTCCAAACTCCGCGCGCATCGCCTTTCATGGACTTCTTGAAGAATTGATCAATGGGATTTTAACACAGAGACTCAAAGGCACAAAGACACAGAGGGGAAATGATCTCTGTGCCTCTGAGACTCCGTGTCTCTGTGTTGAAAACCTTCCGCGTTTTGGAGAGGTGGCGGTGAAGGACGCGAAGTTCCGCACGTTCATCGCTGACGCGGCTGCAAGGCGCGAGTTCTACAAGCATGTCTACGACGTGACCTACGGGCTCGTCAAGAAGGACGATACGCTCGTCGTGCTCGACGATTCGATCGTGCGCGGCAACACGATGAAGAACGCGATTCTCCCGATGCTCGACCGGCTTGGACCGAAGAGAATCGTGATCGCCTCTTCTGCGCCGCCGATTCGCTACCCCGACTGCTATGGCATCGACATGTCGACGCTGGGCGAACTCGTCGCGTTCCGCGCGCTCGTGAACCTTCTTGGCGACGGCGCGAACGACTTGCTCCATGAGGCGTTGATGGGTAACGCAAAGAATCCTCTTGAGGCGCTCTACGCAAAGTTCACAGAAGAACAGCATGCAGCGGAGATCGCGCGACTCTTGACGCCTCCAGGGATGAAGGCCGAAGTCGTTGTGGTCTATCAGACGATTGAAGACTTGCATAAGTCTCTTGCTCCCGTTCCCGGTTCCCCATCCCCCGTTCCCCAAATTGGCGACTGGTATTTCACTGGTGACTATCCGACACCTGGCGGATACAAGGTGCTGCGAAAGGCGCTTCTGAATTACTTGGAGAAGAGTTCGGAAAGGTCGTATTAGGGGTCAGTAGTCAGGGGTCAGGGGTTAGTAAAAGGAAAGAAGTTTATGAACTATAGTGAAAAGTGGAAAGCGGAACGCGAACGCAAGGCGTATCTCGCGCTTGCGGACGGCACTGTGTTCCATGGTGTCGCCTTCGGCGCGAAGAAAGACGCGCTTGGCGAAGTCGTATTCAACACCGGCATGTGCGGCTATCAGGAAATTCTGACCGACCCAAGCTACGCCGGGCAGTTTGTCACGCTTACTCCCGCCGAAGTCGGCAACTACGGCATAAATTCCGACGACATAGAAAGTCGCAAGCTGTTTCTGTCAGGTCTTGTCATTGGCGACTTGACCGCGCCAAGCAACTGGCGCTCCGAAAAGAGCTTGGACGACTACCTGAAGGAGAACGGCGTACCTGGCATTTATGGCGTCGATACGCGCGCTCTGACGTTGCACTTGAGAGAGCATGGCAACCAGAAAGCCTTTCTCTGCGTCTCGGCGTCTCTGCGCGAGGAAGATGCAATCGCCAAGGCGCGCAAATGGGAAGGGCTCG
>JAFYQC010000230.1 GCA_017547265.1 Kiritimatiellia bacterium
CCGAAGAGCACGCTCCTGCACCTGCGGCCGAAGAGCCCGCAGCAGAGGAACCTGCGGCCGAAGAGCCTGCTCCTGCACCTGCGGCTGAAGAGCCCGCACCTGCGGCCGAAGAGCCTGCTCCTGCACCTGCGGCCGAAGAGCCCGCACCTGCAGCCGAAACTCCTGCTGAGCCCGAGAAGAAGGTTGATGATGCGCTCGGCCTCCTTGATGAGCTTTCCGCTGAAGAGTCTGACAAGACCGAGACTCCTGCACCTGCAGCCGAAGAGCCTGCGGCCGAGACTTCTTCCCCTGTAGCGGCTAAGGCCGCTGCCGCCAATAGGAAGGACGGCAAACTCATCGACGAGATTGTGACGACTGAGAAACTGCGCCGCGAGGCGATGGATGTCCAGGCCATGCGCGAAATCCGCGAGGCAAAGGAAGCCATGGCGGCCGGTGAGTATGTCGAAGCTGTTCGCCACTACGGCATCGCAGTCAAGCTCCTTAATGACAGCCCCACGGCGATGCGCTACAAGAGCGAGTGCACCGAGGGCATTGCCGAAGGTCTTTACAGGGCCGCCATCGAGGAAGAGCGCACCGGTCGTCGTGCACGTGCGATCAAGTATATGGAGAAGGCCGTCGATCTCCGTCACCCGAAGGCACGCCGCCAGCTCGAGGCTTGGCTCAATGCCGAGGATCCCGACGCCCACAAGACGGACGTCTCCGAGATTCAGCACCGCCGCAACGAGACCGACTACAAGGCCCGTCGCGAGACCGAGCGCCGTCACTTGAAGCGCGCCCGCCAGCTTCTCGCGCAGCGCGAGCTTGACCGCGCCCTTGACGAATGCGAACTCGTTCTCGTAAAGGACCCCTACAACCAGGAGGCGATACGACTCAGGGACTCCATCGTCCGCAAGAGCGACGTCATCCTCAAGCAGGAGCGTGATGTGGCGCGCGAGAAGTGGATGGCCGACGTCGACAAGGCGTGGCGTCCGCCCTATGCCATCAACGCCACCGGCCGCGAAGAGGAAAAGGGCACCACGATCAAGACGAAGCCCGACTCCAACGGCGAGCGCACGGTTGAGCAGACGATCATCCAGCGAATGAAGGAAATGCGCCTCCCCGCGATTTCGTTCAAGCCGCCGGCAACGATCATCGACGCCGTCGAGTACTTCCGCGGCGCGTCCAAGGACTTCGACCGTCCTGAGATCCCGCTTGAGCAGCGCGGCTTCAACTTCGTCCTCAGTACGCCCGAGGCTGTCCGCATGAAGACGGCTGCGGCGTCGAGCGAGGACGCCGATGACTTCTCCGATACTGGTTCGGAAGACGCTGCTGAGGGTGGTGGCCCGCTTGGCGTGCCTGTCATCCCGATGATCACGGCGAGCGACATCACGTTCTACGAGGCCTTGAAGCTTGTCTGCGAGTCCGTCGATTACAAGTTCTCCGTGCAGGGGCCGATCGTCAAGGTCATGCACAAGGACATGTCTACTGAAGAACTCATCACGCGTTCGTTCCCGGTTCTCTCGTCCTTCACCGAGAAGATGGGCAGCGCCAAGGAGGACATCACTACGATGCGCGCCAGCGGCAGCGGCTTCGGCGGCAGCTCGCGCAAGAACGACGAAGGCGAGGAAAACGAAGAGCGTGACTGGAAGGAGTTCTTCTCGCTCCTCGGCGTGAAGTGGCCCGAGGGCAGCTCGATCTTCTACGTGAAGACGGTCGGCCGCCTCTTCGTCAAGAACACGCAGGACAACCTCGCGGAGTTCGAGAACGTCCTCGCCCAGCTCAACCAGCAGGTCACGCTCGTCGAAATCGAGACGAGGTTCATCGAGGTCTGCCAGGACGACCTGAACTCGCTCGGTTTCGAGTGGATTCTCAACAGCGACTATACGCTTGGCCTCAACAGGCATCTCGCCAGGGCCCTAGGCATACGCGACGGTGCGTATAGCTCCGAAGTTGGTACCCGTTGGCCTGCGGAAAGCGCGAAGCCACGTTATTGGGGGTCCACTACAACGACTGGCTCTGGTAGCGGCGGCGGAAGTGCAGGCAGTGAGCCAAGCGGTGGCAATCCCACGACAAATGCCGGCGGCGGCACTTCTGGCTCGGGATCTACGACTGTGACTACCACGTCTCTTATTCCTCCTGCCGTTAGCGGCGGTACCGGTGCGACTTCCTGGAAGCACTGGAGCTCGGGGAAGAGGAACCCCTGGCAGAACCGCAGCAGCCGCAATGTTGGCATAGATGGTTTTGGCGACGAGTATTCGACCGGCCAGCGCTATCTCTCGACGCTTAACAACCACATCTCCGGCGAATCCAAGTCGACGAACGACCAGTTCATGAGGTTGAATGCATTCCTCGGCTCGGCAGACCTCTCGATGATTCTCCACATGCTTTCGCAGCGGAGCGACACCGATCTCCTCTCTGCGCCGAAGGTGCTGACGCGTCCTGGCGAAGAGGCCGTCATGAAGGTCGTCACGGAGTACATCTACCCGACCGACTACGACGTGCAGCTCCAGTCGAGCTCGTCGGGAAGCGGTGGTAGCTATGGTGGCGGTTCGCAGTCTGCGATTCTCGCCGTCGTCGAGCCCCAGAGCTTCACGATGCGTGAAGTCGGCGTCATCCTCCAGGTCACTCCGTCTCTGACTGACGACGGCAACGTTGTTGACCTCGAGCTCAACACTCAGGTCGTCGACGAGCCGACTTGGAAGAACTACGGCATGAAGATTCCGTTCACGGGCAATTCCTCGCAGATGCAGAACTTCATGGGCATTGGCGACATCCTGACGGGTCTTTCCGAGGTGCTCACGACGCTCGGCACTGGCATCAGCGATGCTATGAAGGCCGACTTCGCGAATACTGCGGTCAACTCGGCAACCAAGGCTCTCGACAATCTCACGGCGACTGGCAACGACAACATGACCTACTACGATGCCCCGATGGAGCAGCCGTTCTTCCATGTCCGCTCCGTCGACTCGAAGGTTTCCGTCTATCCTGGCGCGACGATCGTCATGGGCGGTCTCATCACCGAGGCCCGCAAGGCGATGGACGACAAGATTCCGTTCCTCGGCGACATCCCGTTCATTGGCCGCCTCTTCCGCAGCCATTCCGAGCAGACGTCAAAGCGCAACCTCCTCATCTTCGTCACGACCCGTATCGTCGACGGACGCGGGCGCGAGATGCACAAGGACGGCCTCGAGCTCAACGAGCAGCCGGGTGGCGACGAAGTGAAGGCCGCGCCTGAACCGGCGGCAAACTAAAAGGACAATGAAAGTCGCACTAACGGGAGGGATTGCCTGTGGCAAATCCCTCCTTTCCAACTTTTTGAGAGAGCTCGGCGTTGAAACCATCGACGCCGACGATGTCGTTCACGAACTTATTCCAGACCCAGCCGAGCGCCGGCGCATTGCTGCCGAGGTGTTTGCCGACCCTGAGAAGCGCCGCGCCCTCGAGGCGAAGATACACCCGTTGGTGAAGGAGAGGATCGACAGGTGGTTTGAGGGGTTAGGGGTCAGGGGTCAGGAGTCAGGTGTCAGGAGTCGGGCGAGAGTAAAAATTGCCATTATCCCACTTTTATTCGAGGCACACTGGGAGAAAAATTTTGATATAATATGCTGCGTCGTCTCCTCTCGGGAGAAGCAAATCGAACGGATGATGACGACACGGGGGATGACGCTTGCGGAAGCCGAGGCACGACTCGCAGCGCAGATGCCGGTTGAGGAAAAGGCCAGGCGTTCGCAGTATGTCATCCATAACGACGGCACAGCCGAGGATCTTCGAGCAGAGGCACAAAAGCTCGTCGACACTCTCTGCGCCTCTGCGTCTCTGCGTTAAAATCAATTCTCCAACTCTAAACTCTAAACTCTGACTCCTGACTCCTAATCTCCAACTCCAACTCCTGACTACTGACCCCTGACTACTGACCCCTAACCCCTGATCCCTGACCCCTAAACTCCAACTCCAACTCTGAACTCCAACTCATTTATGTCAGAAGAACTCGATGTGTTTGCGAGCGCCGTCACCAAGAGCGCCGCGCCGAAACCCCAGCAACCCCAGCCGCAGCAGCAGGGCGGCGGCAACAACAATGGCCAGAAAAAGCGGTTCCACAACCGCGGCGGCAAGAACTTCAACCGTGGCGGCGGCAAGCCGAACAATTCGCCGATCCGCGGCGCGAACGGCGAGGAGAGCGTAAACCCGCTTCTCAACGCCCCGCTTCCGACCGAGCAGCGCACGCAGGAGGCCGATGTCCCCGCAAATCCTAACCGCAACCCCGATCTCCCCGAGTATCGCCTTGCCGATATCCAGACATGGCCTGCGCCAACGATAGTCGAACGCATGATGCCTGGTGCAGATCCCGAGGAACTCGGCACCTACCGCAAGCACGAACTCATCTTCGCCGCAATCAGGATGTACCTCGCGAACGGCGGCGCGGTTCTTGCCTCCGGCTGCCTTGAGATCGTCCGCGAAGGACACGGCTTCTTGAGGTCCGCGAAGAACAACTTCCTCGCGTACCCTGAGGACGTTTTCGTCACGCAGCAGCAGATCCGCCGCCATGCGCTCAGGACGGGCGACATAGTGGAAGGCCCGATCCGTGATCCGCGCGATCGCGACCGCTTCTTCTGCCTCGGCAACGTCGCGACGGTCAACGGCAAGGAACCGTCTGTCGCCGCGCGCGTAATTCACTTCGAGAACCTGACCGCGACATTCCCGACGCGGCGCATCATCCTCGAGACCGATCCCAAGGAGTTCTCGACGCGCGTCGTCGACCTCTTCACGCCGATTGGCTTCGGCCAGCGCGGTCTCATCATTGCGCCGCCGCGCGTCGGCAAGACCGTTCTCCTCCAGAAGATGGCGAACGCGATTTCCAAGAACTATCCAGAGGCGATGCTCATCATCCTTCTCATCGACGAGCGTCCCGAGGAAGTTACCGACATGCAGCGCAACACGAAGGCAATGGTGCTTTCGTCGACGTTCGACGAAGAGCCCCAGCACCACGTGAGCGTCACCGAGATGGTTCTCGAAATGTCGAAGCGCCAGGTCGAAAACGGACGCGACGTGATTATTCTCATGGACTCGCTGACGCGCATGGCGCGTGCCTACAACACGGTGCAGCCGCACTCCGGCAAGATTCTCACCGGCGGCGTTGACGCGCTTGCGATGCATAGGCCGAAGAGGTTCTTCGGCGCGGCGCGCAACATCGAAGGCGGCGGTTCGCTCACGATCATCGCGACAGGTCTCGTCGACACGGGCTCCAGGATGGACGAGGTCATCTTCGAGGAGTTCAAGGGTACGGGCAACATGGAAATCGTCCTCGACCGCGGCCTTGCAGACAAGCGAATCTACCCGGCGATCGACATCGACAAGTCCGGAACGCGCAAGGAAGACCTGCTGCTCGACCCGATGGAGCTCGAGAAGACGTGGGGTATGCGCCGCATCCTTTCCGACGCCGGTCCCGAGAGCGCGATGAAGTCTGTTTTGAACTCGCTGAAGAAGACGCAGTCCAATCCCGAGTTCCTTCTCGCGCTGGACCTCAAGAACCTTTAGAAGCAACGGTGGTAGGGGCGTCTCTCACCCCTCTAGCGACCGCTGACGCGGCTCGCTTCGCTCGGGGGATACGAGACGCCTGCGGACTACCAGAATAGGTGATGGCAGTGGCTGGCAACATCGAGATCATCAACGCAAAGGTCCACAACCTGCGGGGAATCGACGTCACGATTCCCCGCAACTCTCTCACGGTTGTCACGGGGCTTTCGGGTTCGGGCAAGTCGTCGCTTGCGTTTGACACGCTATATGCAGAAGGCCAGCGTCGCTACGTCGAATCGCTTTCCGCGTATGCGCGGCAGTTCCTCGACAGGATGCAGAAGCCCGACGTCGAGAAGATTGAAGGGCTTTCGCCTGCTATTTCCATCGAGCAGCGCACGACGAGCGGCAATCCGCGTTCGATCGTCGCGACCGTCACCGAGATACACGACTACCTGCGAATCCTCTACGGATCGATTGCGGTAGCGCATTGCCCGCATTGCGGCAAGCCGGTCGTGAAGCAGTCGGCCGAGCAGATCGTGGAGGCGATTATTAGGGGACATGAGGCAGGGGCGACCCGGTCATCATTGGTAGGGGCGACTCTCACCCCTCTAGCGACCGCTGACGCGGCTCGCTTCGCTCGGGGGATACGAGACGCCCGCGGACGCGTCGGAGACGCGTCCCTACCAGACGCCAACGCTGGAAGGAAGATTATAATTTATGCGCCGCTTGTGAAGGGCAAGAAGGGGCGGCACGAAGAGCCGCTTGCGGCAGTGAAGCGCAACGGCTTTGCGCGCGTCAGGATCGACGGCACGATATATCCCGTCGACGAGCTTCCCGCGCTCGACAAGAAAAAGGCGCACACCATTGACGTCGTGGTTGACCGTCTCGTGATTCCAGCAGCGCCCGACGCTGCGTTCAAGACACGTCTCACCGACTCTGTCGAACTTGCCCTCAAGACCGGCAAGGGAATTCTTATGGTAGGGGCGTCTCTCCGAGACGCCAGCGGACGCGTCGGAGACGCGCCCCTACCAGACGCCAGCGGACGCGTCGGAGACGCGCCCCTACCAGAGGTAACCTATTCAGACCTCAACGCGTGTCCCGATTGCGGCATTTCGTTTGACGAGCTGAAGGCGCGGTCGTTTTCGTTCAACTCGCCGTTCGGCGCGTGCCCGACGTGCGCGGGGCTC
>JAFYQC010000231.1 GCA_017547265.1 Kiritimatiellia bacterium
CCCGACAGGACGCTCTTCGACGAGATTCACGCGGCGTGGACGAACAAGACCTACGGCGGCAACGGCAAGGCCCGCGCCGAATGGAGCGACCGCGAACGCGGGAGCCGGACGTTCAGGTCGTATTTAGATACCCTCCACCGCGACGGTATCGGCGCGTTCCACTGGGGCGGATTCCTTTTTGGCAACGCCATCCTCAAAAGCGAACGCGCGCGCGAACTGGAGATCACTGCGCTCGGCACGCTCAACGCGGAGTTCGGCTTCGACGCCACATGGTGCGCCGCGCAGGGTCGCGAAGGGCCAACGATGCCGGATGAAGACTGGTCGCGGCTTGGGGGCTCGTTCTGGAAATACAAGGATCGCGCCGACATGGAGCGCTTTCTCGCGCTACAGGACATCAGGGTTGAACACGCCCGCAAGTTCTGCGAAGCTGTGCGCAAGGCAGGCGGCAAGCCCCTGACCTGGGGATGCGATCTCGGGCTTCTCGGAAACGAGCAGTTCTCCCTCGACAACGCCGGCGACTTCGATGTCGTCATCCAAGAGCTCATGATCGGCCACATGCTCGACCGCAACGAGCGCAACCGCTTCGGCGTCGCCCGCATGAGGGCGATGGTCAACAACGAACCGCGCACCGTGTGGAACCACTTCTGGACGCGCATCGCCGGAGACGACGTGCGCATCGGGAACTGCGACCTTCCTTTCATGTACGGCGTAAACGGCTTTAACCAAGAAGGCGACGACTACCGTCACGTCGATGACGAAATAGTGACAAAGGGGAGCGACTTCTACCACTTCGCCTACAACACAGGGCTTTCAGAAATCTCCCCCAAGTTCACGCCGGTCAAGCATATCACCGTCTTCCGCGATTCCGGCGACCACCGCGCCGACATCCTCGAGGGGCGTTGCGGCACGTACATGTACACACACCGTTGGGACGACACGACCGAGACCGACGGCGCGGCGAACATCTGGGCATCGGCTCCGTCGATCCACGTCGACCTCACGCTCAACCGCTTCTTTACGCTCGAAAACCTCAAGCGCTACCCGATACTGGCCCTGCCGCACAACTACACGCTGACGGAGGAACGTTTCGCCATCGTAAAGAAGTACGTCGAGGAAGGCGGCGTATGCTATGCGGAAGGCGCTTCATTCCCATACGCAAAGTTCTTCACGGGAGGCTCCGAGCCAGTTTCGGAGTCGAAGCTCGGCATTCGCCGCCGCGCTTTGGGCAAAGGTAAGCTTCTCTATGCGCCGGGAAATCCTTCGCTCAAGGGTCATGCGCTCGACCCCGGTTCGGAGTTGCGTCGGCTCATCGTGGCGGAGAGCGGGGTTCCCGAGCCAGTCGTCATCGAAGAGCGCTTCGCGCGCGTGGTTGACGGCTTCGTGCGCACCGACGGGAGGAACTGGATGTTCGGCAGTTTCGCGCTCACGATGCCCGGCGGGACGGCTGATGTCGTGCGGGCGACCTTCAACATCCCCGCTGCGAAAGGACGGACGCTCTTCGCCCTCGACATGAAGAGCGGCAGGCGCGTTCCGTTCGACGGAACGCTTGAATACCTGCAGCGCCCGGGCGAAGTCTGCAACTACCTCATCGGCGACAAAGATTTTACCGCCGTGCCGGAGCATGCTTTTTGCGAGAGTGGCAGCTTCGGCGCGAACCGCCCGGCCACCCTCGCCGACAACGCAAGACGCAATCTCGAAGCGCGAGCCTCGCTCGGCGACTTCAAGGCGCCGGTCAAAGTGGTTCTCTTCCAGAAATCCGCAAGCGGTTTTCCAAACGCAACGCACGCTCGCGGCTCGCTGGCGCAGGAACTGATGACCAGCGACAGCTACAGCGCAAAGGCGTTCCGCGACGCTCTTACGGACGCAAAGCTTCTTCAACTAAGATCGCTCGGACAGGATGCTGTTGAAAAGGCCTTTGCCGAGAACGCCGACGAGCTCAAGGTGTTTCTCCGTCGCGGCGGCACTATCATGTTCGACCGCACGAGGACGACACCGGCGGCAAAGGCGTTCCTCAAGGATGTCGGCGTCTATGATGTCAACGAGTCGATTGCGACAGGCGGCGACTACCACGGCGAAGCCAACTTCGACGCCCTCGGCAAGACGAACGAACTTTTCACAACGCCGTGGAACATCTACCAGCCGTGGGTCGGGAAGCGCATGCAGTCCAGCGTCTGCTACACGAAGTGGGATACGCAAAACCAGTTCGCGCCGTTCGTAATCTGCCAGCGCGACAGGCCCGACAAGGAAAAAGGCGCGGCGATGTGCGTCTGCCAGGACAAGGTACTCGGCGCGGGCAGGATCGTGTTCCAAGAAAACGACGGAGCATTCACGTCATGGTACGAAGGCGTGACGTACGGCGAAAACCTGCTCTCATGGGCGATTGGCATGAACTTCAAGGAGCACAAGCGCAATGTTCAGCTTCTTTACGGGGGCTTCGGCGTTCCTGTCAAACTCCCAGAAACAAAGCGCAACAGCTTCTGATTTGTCCGCCCGAAGTTTATGGTATAATACCCGGCGGATGAACCGACTCTGCCTATCTCTGGCCTTGGCCACCCTTGCGCACACGGCGCTGTGCGAGATGCCAGCGCTTACCATACCCGAAATCCTGAGCGGACGGCACGACTGGGAGGACGCCACGCTTACGGGCACCATTGCAGACGTTCTCGACGACGAAACGGATCCCAAACACGTGTTTCTCTTCGTTCGCCAAGGCGGCGACAGCATCCTCGTGCCGGTCAACAACGCAAAGGCGCGGTACCGCGAACTTCGCGAACTCGTCGGCGCGACCGCAACGTTCACTGGACGGTGCGACTCGACGGTGCAGTGGAACATGCGACGCCACATGGGGCGCAGGTTCAATGTCGTATCTCCCGATGACATCGCCGTCGTCACCCCAGCCCCCGATGTCTTCGACGCACCCGACTGCCTTTTTCTCGACGCGTCGCGCCCCGAGGAAATCGCAAGCTCTCGGCGTCATTGCGCCGTCGGGAGAGTCCTCGCGGCGTGGAACGGCAACAACGTGCTGATCCTGACGCCCTCCAACCGGCTCATGCGCATCGAACTCGCGGATCCCGAGCCGCCGCGCTTCGATGAATCGGTGGAAGCCGTCGGCTTCCCAGAGACCGACCTCTACCACATCAACCTCGTGCGTGCGCGGTGGCGTCCGGCCACCCTTCCCGACGCACCGGTGGAAATCGTGCGCGACACGACGCTTCGCGAACTGTTCGAAGACCTCCCCTCCGGCAAGCCGATCTTCCAGGAAAGGCTCTACGGCAAGACCCTTCGGCTCAAGGGGCGGGTAGAGGACATGCCGCGCGACGGCGTGATGAAAATCAAAGACGGCGCTTTCGCACTCGACGTGGACATAAGCGCACTCGGCGACGATCTTCCGTCGCAGCTTGACGCAGGATGCATCGTCGAAGTGACCGGCTCGTGCATCATGGACGTTCCAAACTGGCACCCCCACGCACCCTTTCCCAAGATCAGCGGCATCACGCTCGTCACACGGACGAAAGCCGACATCAGGGTACTCGCATACGCGCCGTGGTGGACGCCAAGGCGGCTTCTCGCCGTGATCATCGGGCTCGCTGTTGCGCTTCTCGCGTTTTTCACGTGGAACCGCATCTTGCGCCGGATAGTGGAGCGGCGCGGACGCGAGTTGTTCAAGGAACAGGTCGCGCACGTTAGCGCGAACCTGCGCACACAGGAACGCACCCGCCTCGCAATCGA
>JAFYQC010000232.1 GCA_017547265.1 Kiritimatiellia bacterium
ATCGACATCAAGGGCACGAAGGTGAACATCGCCGTCGCGCACCAGATGGGCAACGTCGAGAAGGTGCTCGACATGATCCGCGAGGACCGCAAGAACGGCGTCAAGCCGCGCTTCGACTTCATCGAGGTCATGGCGTGCCGCGGCGGCTGCATCGGCGGCGGCGGTCAGCCCTGCCTCGCGACGGACGAAGTCCGCGCGCAGCGCACGGCCGGTCTCTACACCGACGACGAGAAGTGCACGCTTCGCATGTCGCACCA
Source organism: Kiritimatiellia bacterium (assembly GCA_017547265.1). The sequence continues at coordinate 258 of JAFYQC010000232.1, forward strand.
GAACCCCGAAGTCACTGCCCTCTACAAGGACTACCTTGACGGCAAGACGGGCGCTCAGGGCGGCGAGAAGGCGCACCACCTTCTCCACACCGGCTACAAGAAGATCGACGTCTATCACTTCGAGTGACGTGCACGCTTCTTTATCGGACATTGTTGCCGATGTAGCGGCAAACTCGATCGAGGCCCATGCGGGCCTCGTTCGAGTTTCTGTTATAGAAGAAAACGGCACGATAACGCTGCGCGTCGAGGACAACGGGAAGGGCATGCCTCCCGAAATCGTCGCCAAGGCGTTCGATCCGTTTTACACGGAGCCAGGAAAGCACGACAAGCGCAAGGTCGGCATGGGCCTTCCGTTCGTCAAGCAGACGTGCGACGGCTGCGGCGGCTCTGTAAAGCTCGACAGCACGCAGGGCGTGGGGACTACTCTAGTCTGCACGTTCAAGGCAGACAACATCGACCTGCCGCCGATGGGAAGTCTGCCGGACGCAGTGCTGTCGCTCTTTAACTTTCAGGGAGATTTCGACCTCGTATTCCGTCACCGCAAGAACGGCGAGGAATACGAGATCTCTCGCCTCGAGCTTATGGACGCCGTCGGCGGCTTTGATTCCGTCGAGGGGCTTTCTCTCGCCCGCGAGTTTCTCGAGGGTCAGGAAGAGTCTTTGTAGCGTTGTTTTCTAACGCTGAGTCGCAGCGTTAGAACTTGGTCGAAGGCCGCAAATCCGCGAGCTTGACCGACACCTCGAACTGCGAAAGCGAGGTCGTCATTATGCCAATTCCCTCGCGGCGCGCAGCTTCAACCATGTCTTCCGGCGGCTGGCGATCGTGGCAGAGGACGATTCCCTCGATTCCCGCGAGCGTGCAGACGGCGATTGCGTTGAGGTGGTTCTGTATCGTAATGAGAACCGATTCGTCGCCACAGTGTCCCATGACATCAGACAGTAAATCAGAAGTGTAGGCTGCCGTTATTTCGCCACCGATGTTGTCGACGACCGTCTTTCCGCCGAGCCGTTCCGCTATTTCACCGAATTTCATAGTATAATTATAGCATAATTTGGCAGGCATGGCTTTCACCCTAAATGCAGTTTTTGCATTACAAATGCAATGGCAAGTTGACGCGTTTTCTGGTATACCAGCTGGGCACACGATATTCAGGGCATAAGTCCCTGTGGTGCTAATGTAGATATGGCTTCATGTCTCCGGGGATCGGCGCCTCGAAGGAAAGCTTCTCTCCCTTGGTCGGATGCCACAGCGTAAGTTTCCACGCATGGAGCATCTGCCTAGCGGGCGGCGGTTCAAGGCGCTTGTCGAGAGCGGATTTTCCGTAAGTGCGATCTCCGACGACAGGACAGCCGAGCGAGGCCATGTGAACGCGAATCTGGTGCGTGCGCCCCGTTTCGATGCGGCAGACAATGGGGGTGCTTGGTGCCTGGTGCCTGGTGCTTGGTGCGTGTGCGCTTTTGGCGAGGACCTGCCAGTTTGTTATGGCGACCTTGCCGTTCTTCTCGACGATTGCCATTCGCTTGCGATCTACGGGGTGCCGCCCGATGAGGTTCTCAATCCGGCCCGAGTCGAGGCGCGGACGGCCGTGGACTATTGCAAGATATGTCTTTTCGATGTTTGCGTGCGAGGCGAACGCCTTGGTGAGTCCTTCCATCGCCTTTTGCGATTTCGCCACAACTATGAGCCCCGAAGTGTCTTGGTCGAGTCGGTGGACGATTCCAGGGCGCGCAACGCCGCCTATTCCGGCGAGCGCGGGGCAATGGTGGAGAAGGGCGTTGACGAGCGTTCCCGAGAAATGCCCTGGAGCAGGATGGACGACCATTCCCGGCGCCTTGTTGATGACGATCATGTCGTCGTCTTCGAAAACGACGTCGAGTGGAATGTCCTCTGGCTCGGGAATCGCAGGAACCGGCGGAGGAATTTCTACTTCGATCTCGTCGGAATCGGAGACCTTCATTCCCGCCTTGCTTGCGATTGCGCCGTTTACGGTTACATGTCCGGATTTGACAAGACCTTCTATTCGCGACCGAGAGAAGTCGGGATAGAGTTCAAGTATTTTCTTGTCGAGGCGCTGCATGGACGATAGTATAGCATATTCAAACGGCGGTGGCCGAAAGCTCCTCCTCATGGAGCCTCGGCGAATACGCCGTATCCATTCGCTCGGACTTTCGTTCCACCGCCAACTTCGCCGCGCCGCCCGATGGCTCGCGGGGCTCTCGTTCGGCTCCAGGCCCGCGACGGCTATCGCACATCAGACAAGTTGCCGAGTTTAGCCTGCCATGCCTCGGCGTCTATCATTGGCTGCGTACGCAAGTCACTCTCACGCCTGCGACCTTCCGCCTGCCTCACCCGCGACCATCGGCTCGGCGCGGCTTGTTGCGGTTCCGAGGCCGGAGAGCCGACTGGCGCACGAGGTAACCGCCGCTTGTCGGTGGTTCGTGCAGCGCACGAACCAACCCGAAGCGAAAGCAAGGGCGAGCCATCGGGCGGATTGGCGAAGGCGAAGGCCACGGCGGCGGGAAGAATATGGTATAATTTCACCTTATGCGCGACAAAAGTGGAATAGAGTGCCTGCAGAAGGCGATCTTTTTGTACGGCGCGCCTGCGAGCGGAAAGTCTACGCTCGGCAAGGCGCTGGCCGAACGGCTTGGCGCTGGCTTTGTCGACCTTGACGAGCGCATTGTCGCTGAAGCAGGCATGTCTATCCCCGAGATTTTCAAGACTCGTGGCGAGGCGACTTTCCGCGATTTGGAGAGCAATGTTTTGCGGGAAGTGGTTTCTGTGCCTAAGGTTGTTTCGCTCGGCGGCGGAACTCTTCTGCGCGACGAGAATAGAGCGCTTTGCGAAGAGAACGGCACCGTCTTCTGCATAGACACTCCGTCAGACGAAGAGCTCGCGCGTCGCATCGGCGCGGCGCCTGGGTCGCGGCCTCTCGGCGACAAGGCCAAGGAACGCGCCGCGCATTACGCGTCTTTCCCGAACCGCGTCGCCGCGTTCTTCGACGCGCAGTCGTCGCTTGTCGTTGTTGGCCGTGGCATCGCGCCTGCAATTCTCGCTGGGCGCAACGTAGTTGCAGATGAGACGGTTGCTCGGCTCTGGGCTGGTCGGCTTGGAATTTCGCCTTTTGCCATCATTCCATCGGGCGAGGAGCACAAGACGCCTGTTACTGTCGCCAAACTCTGGCGTGCATTCGCAGAAAAGGGGCTTGGCCGCAAGGACACAGTTGTTGCGCTTGGCGGCGGCGTCACAGGCGATTTGACCGGCTTCGCCGCCGCTACTTGGATGCGAGGCATTTCCTGGATCAATGTTCCGACTACGCTTCTTTCGATGGTTGATGCGTCGACTGGCGGCAAGACTGGGTGCGATCTTCCTGATGGCAAGAACCTCGCTGGCGCTTTCCATTTCCCTAAACTCGTCGTGATTGATACCGACTTCCTCGAAACGCTTTCCCCGAAACTCGTCTCCGATGGTCGCGCCGAGATGATCAAGCATGAGGCGATTGGTGGTAAGGGGTCAGGGGTCAGTGCGAAGGGGTCAGGAGTTAGGAGTTGGAGTTCAGAGTTGGAGTTGGAGAGTGGTGAGGGAGATTTTGGTTGGAGTAAGGGGTCAGGAGTCAGTGCGAAGGAAATTGCCGAGAATTTGATGGTGAAGGTCGGGATCGTGTGCGAGGATCCGCTTGAGACGCTTGGTCGCAGAATTCTCCTCAACTGCGGACATACGGTCGCCCACGCAATAGAAAAGGCGACTGGCTACCGCGTCTCGCATGGCGAGGCGGTCGCGATCGGATGCGTCGAGGAGGCGAAGATCGCCGTTCGTCGCGGACTTGCCCCGGCATCTTGGCCTGAAGAATTTGCCGCGCGCTTCGCCGTTGCGAATCTTCCGACTTCGCTCCCAGCCGGGCTTTCGCTCGAAGGGCTTGTGCCATTGATGCGCGGCGACAAGAAGCGAGAGGGCGGCGCTGTGACGTTTGCCTTGCCGTGCGGCTGGGGCGACGTGCGAGGAGTTAAGATAGATCTTTCGAAGGAGAGTCTTTGATGACCACGATTCAGCCCGGCAAACGGACCGGTTCAGTCACGATACCACGCTCAAAGTCGCACGAACACCGCCTACTCGTCGCTGACTTCCTTGCCGGCGACTATTCCCGCCTTGCGCCCGCCGAGGGCGACAGCGAAGACATCATTGCCACGAAGCGGTGCCTCGAGGCGCTGAAGGGCGACAGCCAGCTTGCGATTCTCGACTGCGGCGAAAGCGGCTCTACGCGGCGCTTTCTCGCTCCTGTTGCCGCCGCGCTTGGCAAGTCGGTGACGTTCCTTACGCGCGGGCGTCTTTCCGAGCGGCCGCAGCTCGACTACTCCGATCTCAAGAGCGGGCTCCACGAACTCGCTGGCGACATCTCGTCGCAGTTCGTTACCGGACTCCTTTTTGCTCTTCCTCTTCTCGAGGGTGATTCGCAGATACGCTTCACGACTCCGCTCGAGTCGCGTGGCTACGTCGATATGACTCTTCGCGTCCTTTCTGGCGCGGGCATCTACGTCGCTGTCAGAGACGACGGCTTTGATGTTCCTGGCGGCCAGAAATACATTCCTCAGCCCGACGCCAAGGTCGAGCTCGACTGGTCGGGGGCTGCGTTCTGGTACGCGATGAATTCAATGGGCAGTCTTGTCATGTTCGAGAAGCCAGACGCTCATTCCTCGCAGCCCGACCGCGCCATAGTCGAGCTTGCGCCGAGGATCGCCTCGGCATGGAAGGGCGAAAATGTCGACGTCAGCGTCTCGGGATGCCCCGACCTTTTCCCGGCCCTTGCCGTGCTAGCGGGCGCGTCTGCGGGCGTGACGCGCTTCTCCGGAACACGCCGCCTGAAGCTCAAGGAGTCGGACCGCGTGTCTGCGATGGCTGATGTCTTGAAGCGCTTTGGCGTCGATACAGAGACGGACGACGATTCGTTCCTAGTCCGAGGCGAAGGCGGCAAGTTCGACGGCGGCGAGTTCCATGCGTTCGACGACCACCGAATCGCCATGGCGATCGCTGTTGGCGCGACGATTGCGGACGGTCCCGTAGAGATCGACAACACCGAATGTGCTGCGAAATCCTACCCTGGGTTCTTCGATGAGTTCGCCCGCCTGAGGAACATCTGAATTTTTCTTAAATTTCACTCTTGCGCCGAGCGGTGAAATTATGTATCATTCAACACAACACCAAAGCTTGTCCTAAGGGAGGCATACCTGAATTGAGCAACGATTTTCTC
>JAFYQC010000233.1 GCA_017547265.1 Kiritimatiellia bacterium
AAGTGACTTCCGCGATGTCAACAGCAGTTATCTTGCTGCGCTCGCCGCCGAGGTAGTCGCGCATCTTCGCAAGCTCGCTCGCGAGCGAGCGCGAATCAGTGCCGACGCGCGCGACAAAGATCTCCGCTGCACCTCGCTCGAACGAAAGCCCCATCTCCTTCGCAAGATCGATGACGCGCACGGCTGCAGCCTTCGCCTGCTCCCACGGCTTGCCAGCGGAAAAGACGACCATCTCGACCGACGCCTTAAGCGTCTTTGCGAAAATCGAAGTCTGAAGTAGGCGAGGGCCAGAGAGGATGAAATGCTGGTTTTCAGGAAGGTCTGCTGCGGCGAGCTTTTCGGCAAACTTCTCAAGCGCCGCCTTGACCGCCTCGGACGAGCCGCCTTTTCCGCTTTGCGGGAGGAACCCGACGTTGCGCCACCATGTCGTTTTCTTGGGATCGAGGAAAGGCGGCGTCAGGAGCGACGCCTCGGCCTCGCGAAGATCCCTTAACTGAAGTTCCTCGTTCGTCGAATTGGCAGAGTCGACCGTCTCGAGCCCGATGCCGTCGCCAACGATCCGCTTCGCGGACTCCGACACGAGATAGTCGTCTTCTCCAATTATGACATGAACTTGCGACACTTCTTAGATTAACTCCCCGACGTCACTCGTACCTGAACTGAACCGTCGCCTTGCAGTCGCGGTCCGCAACAGCGCGCACCCAGTAGGCGCGGATGCCGCCCAGGTCGATGCTGCGCGACTTGCCGGCCTTGACTTCGACGTTGTAGAGGGGAATCCAGGTGCCGCTGCCAGTGACGTCAAACTCCAGGCGAATCTTGGCGTCCTTGTCGGCGACGATGGAGACCTGCTTCTTGTCGAAGCCCGTCACAATGTAAGGATCGGAGGGAACGCCCGCCTTTACGTCAGTGTCGAGCCACGGACCACCAATGCCGACCGGCTTGCCGATCTTCCAGAGATCGTCCGCGACGCCAACCCAAAGCGCGGCCTTGCCGTCGTCGGACTTGACGAAATGCTCGCCCGCTTCCGCCGCGGCAGGATCGACGCCAGAGATGGCGAAGAGTCCGCGCCAAGTGCAGTAGTCGTAGACCTGGCTCCTGTGAGTGGCGATCGCGCGGGCCTTGGCAAAGCCGCCCGCATTCTCCGCAGGAAGCTCGTAGAAAGTGCCGCCGATGTTGAGAAGGTCGCGCTCGGTGCAGCACTCGCGGCAGAGTCGGCCCTGGCGGCCGCGAGCAGACATCCCTTCAGTAGCATACGGGAAGCGCCAGCGGTTGCCGTCGTCGTCCGTAATGATGGCGGACGCATTGTCATAGCTGTCGCCGAGATCCTGCCCGGCGCCGATTGCAAACTCCTTTTTGACCTGCGCGAGCTTCTTCTCGTTGTCGGACTTCTTGAGCTCCAACTTGCCACCCTCGCCCGGAAGCATCACGTAGAGCTGGTCGTCCTGAACCATCTCAAGCGGAAGATTCTCGTCGCCCTTGCCGCTCCGGACAATACCCTTCGACGGCGCAGGCGTCTTGGAAATGTCGCTCACGAAACCTGCGAACATACCGCTAGGCACGTCGCCGCGCAGAAGAGCCGAACGCTTGTCGTCGTTCCAGTAGCTGAAAGCCGCCGTAACGTTCTTAAGGTCGGTCTTTGCCCTCAGGCGAAGCCAAGCACAGCGATTCGTCGGGGAGAGTTCCAGCCCGAGGCCCTTGCCGCCGTTGATTGCGGCATAGCTGGCAACAAAGGCATCGTCTACCGACACCCACTCGCCATTGCCCTTCCTGTCGACCTCGAGGGCAAGAGAGCCATCGCCGTCCATCTTGAGGAACATCATCTTGTGATCGTAGCCATCGCAAATGTAGGGATCGGAGACAGCGCCAGCCTTGACGTCTTCGCCCTGCCACACCGCGCCACGGCCGATAATCGGGCCGAACGAATCGAGGTCCTTCGAGTCAAGGAACCAAAGCGAGCTGTTGGACTGGCCGGGAGCGCCGATGCCGCCCTTCGCCTTGCGCTTGTTTAGGAACTCGTTCTTCGCCGTGTCGTCGCAGCCAAGCACGACTTTGTCGCCCCAGCGGCAGAAGTCGCCGACGATCTTGAGGTAGTTGGAGCGCGGGCGAATGCCAGCCGAGTTCTTGGCGCTCATCGTCGCGGGGAAGTGCCAGAACGTGCCGTGCATCGTCATGAGGAAGTCGTCACCCTCGCCGATCTCGCGGATGCGCGGCCATTCGGTGTTCCAGCCGTGCGCGCCGTCATAGCTGTGCGAACCCTTGGGGAGACGGTACTTGTGCCACTCTCCGCCGTCGAGGACCATGAGAATCACGCTCTTGTAGTCCCAGCCGATTGCCCACAAGGGGTCCTTTTCGGGGTTCGACGCGCCATAGATGCCCCCCCTCGAGGTGATGTCGGTGAACTGGTTCCTGAGGACAATCTTCCAGTTCTCCTTGCCGGGCTTGCCGTTCCACTCAGCGAGGACGCCACTCGTCGTAGTCGGGTCCTTCATCGCCTCCTTGCTGAACTCGCCGTTGTTGGCGTAGACGAGACGCCCCTGGCCGGAATAGCCACCCTTGCCGTGGTAACCGGGGAGAAGATTGCCGTCGTGCCTGCCGTAGCCCTGGATGTTGCCGTCGCGGAAGAGCTCGGTGACCTTAAGCGTATCGACATCGATCTCGTAGACGCCTTCCTCCATCGTCATCGTGTAGATCTTGTGGGCGGGGTCCGTGAGGTGGCGCGCGCTCGCGGTGAGACGTCCATAGAGGTTCGTCGAGCCGTCGTCGTTGATCGGCTTCATCACGCGGACGTTGCCCTTCTCGTCGATTGCGTACGGCCCGATGAAGAGCTGGTTCGACTCCTTGTGGATGAGTCGGTTCGCCGGCGTGCCGCCAATCGACTCGGCGCGGATGACGCGCGTCATGTCGGGCTTAATCTCGTAAAGCTTGTCGCTCGAGCAGTTCGGCATGTGAGGCGCGTACGATATCGCCCACAGGCTTCCCGCCCACGGCACAACCGCGCCGGTACCGCATTCGCCTTCGTGGTTGAAAGTATGCAATTCAGGATTGACGCCAGATATGAACGTCACTGCAAGGAGAATTGATAAGTTCATAGTCTCTATATTATATCAATTTTTGACGGATTTGAGGACAGCATAGCCGCGGCGGCGGATAATTTCCACTTCAGGGAAATAGCGGCGCTGGACAGGTTCAAGACCATCGGCGTTCTTGCAGACCGTGTAGCAAACGCCGCCATGTTTAAGTGCGCGCTGCGCAGTCTCGAGGAAGATGTCTGCAATTTTATAATCGCTATAGTATGGCGGATTTCCGACAAAAACATTAAAAGAACCGTCCATCTGCGCAGGCGTACCATTGTCGGAAAGTATTACCTCAGTAGGGATTCCAAGCTTCTCCGCATTGAGATTTGCGGCCTCAACCGCCCGCGTATGGGAATCAACCATGACGAGGCGGGCAGGATCCTTCAGGCTCGCCGCGACAAGAAAGCCGACGAGACCGCAGCCACAGCCCATGTCGAGGATTGCGCGCGGATTCTTGCCCGAGAGTTCCCTGCTCACCACTTCCGCGAGCGCAAGCCCTCCGTTGTCTACGCGGCGATGGCAGAAGCAGCCGGGAAAG
>JAFYQC010000234.1 GCA_017547265.1 Kiritimatiellia bacterium
CCCGTAAGATAGCTACCCTGTGCGTCAAAGTAGTAGAAGCAGTTGCAGAACGGATTAACGGCCAGCGCTGCGAGGTTAAATGCCAGAAGCGCATGCCCATACCACATGAGCGTCCTCGCCGCCCATTTGCCAAAACCGAGGTAGTTGGTGGCAAAACGGCTCCACATAAAGACAAAGGCGACGAGAGAGAGGAAGAAAAAAGCCGTCTCAACATACAGGACACGCGTCCAGCCAAGCCCGGCAAGCACGCCCCATATCGCATCCGTGACATAGTATGCAAGGACTCCGAACAGAAAGCCGCGGTAGCGCATGCCGCGCACGGTTGCCACCCCTCGACCGGCCATCAGGTCGAAGTTGATTATCAGGTGAATCGCTATCGCGACTGTGGAGAATATCGAATACGTGTAGCCCTGCATGTTCAGCCATTCCTTTCTGCAAGACCTGCGAGGATGGGCCCAAGAGTGCCGACGGTGACGGGCTTCAGTATAATGCTGTCAAAGCCCTTTTCTGCATAGGTCTCCTGAAGTTCGACATCGGCGGTTATGACGTGTACCGGCGTATGCGAGAGCGTCGCATCGGCGCGGATTGCCTTCGCAAGCCCCTCGCCGTCCAGCTCGGGCATCCACATGTCGGTGAGAACGGCGTCGATCTTCGGCGCGTCAGGGTTCTTGAGCCGCGCCAGCGCCTCTCGCCCGTCTGCCGCCGTCTCGACCTCGAAGCCACCGACGCGCTTCACGAGCGCCTTGAGAACTGCCAAGTTCATCTTCTGGTCGTCGACGAGGAGAAGGCGGGGATGAGCGAGTTGGAGTTCAGAGTTGGAGTTGGAGGAAGAGTGGTGGTTGGAGTTTTGAGTTGGAGAATGGAATTTTCCATCCTTTCTCGAACTCGAACTCTGAACTCCAACTTCTCTCGAACTCCAACTATTTTCTCCAACTTCACCTGTTACCACCTTCACCTTCGGCAGCGTTATCCAGAACGTCGAACCCTTGCCGAGCTCCGAGTCAAACGTCATCGTCCCGCCCATCATCTCGGCAAACTGCCGGCATACGGCGAGACCAAGGCCTGTGCCGCCGTTGCGCGACATCTTCGACGCCGTCTGCATGTATGGCGAGTCGATTTTCTGCTTGTCCTCATCGCTTATACCGACGCCTGTGTCCTCGATCTCGATGACAAGCCGTCCAGTATCGCCGTCTGTGTCGCGGTCAAAGTGCCCGCGAACCTCGACAAAGCCCTTCTCCGTGAACTTGACGGCGTTCGATACAAGGTTTACAACGGCATGGCGCAGCAATAGCGGATCGACGAGCAGGAGCGGCATCTCGCCTATCGCCGCGCGGATTTCGACGCCATCCTTCGGGAAGCCAATGCGGAACGACTCCTCCACTTCGCGCAAGAGGGCGTGGCAGTCCGTCGGCAGGGGATGAAGATCGGCCTTCCCCGACTCGCGTCGCGAGAGGTCGAGAATGTCGTTCACCAAGGAGAGCAACGACTTGCTGCTCGTGAGGATGGAACTCACTGCCTCGTCTGCCTCCTCCTTCGTCCTGAAACCGAGCTTGAGCATCTGCGAAAAGCCGACGATGGCGTTAAGCGGCGTCCTGATGTCGTGGCTGATCGTCGAGAAGAAGTAGCTCTTGGCCTTCGCGGCCTCCTTTTCGCGCCGAGATATGACCGAGTAGATGCTGTACATGAGCGCGAGGGTAATCAGCACGACCGCGATTTGGATCAGGTTGTAGCGAGTGAGCTCCGCGTTGACCCAATCCTCCTGGTTTTTGAGGAACGACTCGGTCGCCCTTTCCTCTTCGTTGAGACTTCCGTCGTCGTCCATCGGCGCATAACGCTCGCTAATCTGGTCTACCACAATGTCGGTCAGAAGACGCGTCTTCTGGCGGTTCCACAGGTGGCCGGAGACGAAGATGAACAAGAGCAGCACCACCCACGCAACGGTGGTAGTGCCGAGCCGTCCATGGCGGTCGCGGTTGAATACGCCACGGAACACGATGATCCCGATAACGCTCCACGCAGAGAGGATGAAGTACGACTCCGTCGTGAGTGCGTCGACAACCCAGAAATTCGGCACGAGGAAGTAGACCAGAAAGGCGGCGGACACTACGACGCCCGCTACGCCAGTCGCCATCACCCAGCGGCGCCTTTCCTTCCGCGCCACCATGATCGTGCAGAACGAGACGTACCCGTAGGCGATACTCGCGCCAACAGTCGTGACATCGACAACCCAGCCGACAGCCGTACGACCCACAAGCGGAATAAAGCACGAGACTGCGATTATGGCGAGAATCGCGTTGCGAGGGCTGCCATCGTGGTCAAGCCGGCCAAACGCCCGCCATAGAAGCCCGTCGCGCGACATTGCATACAGGAGACGGCTTGCAGCGACAATATGCCCTATGAGCCCCGTAACTATTGCGGCAATGGTCGTGACACAAAGAATGACAAGCCCCGCACCGCCAATGGACTTTTCGACGGCATAGAACACCGGCAACGTCTCAAGGCCGTCAAATATGCCCCGAGCCGCCATGTAGTCGCGCCAGTTGGCGAAACCCGGCGGATGTACTGACGCCGCGACAAGCGTAAGTGCTGCGTATGCCGCAGTAGCCGCAACAAGCGAAATCACGATGATGCGAACCGTCCGCCAGCGCGGGAAGGCGAACTCCTCCGCCGAATGGGAGACCGACTCAAAGCCGACAAACGCCCAAGGCGCAAGCGCCACCACTGCAATGACCTGGAGAAGCGGGGGCTTCCCTTCCGCAAAAGCGGGGGCGAAGCTCGCAAGCCCGCCCTGGTGCTTCACGAGAACGGCGGCGACACACACCGCGATGCCGACACCGAGCACGAGCGCAAAGAAGGTCTGGACACGCGCGGCAAAGCGCTTGCCGCCAAGGAACACACCGCCTATCAGAAGAAGCGCCACGACTGAAAGCAGTATCTCGCCTGCATAGACGTCGTAGCCGGATATCTCGTACTTAAAGCCGAAACTGAAGAACCCGCCGAGAAGATGTCGGCCTATGAGCGCGAGCGCGGTGGCGTTGGCCCAGGCAATGGCAACGTAGGTGAGAATCAAGAACCAGCCGCAGATGTAGCCGTGATCTCCGCCGCACACCTTCTTCACGTAACCGTAAGCACCGCCCGCCTCGGGGAAATTCTGGATGAGGTAGTGGTAGTTGCGGCCAATGAGAAACATGACGGCCGCACCTACACCAAGGCCTATAAGCGTGCCAAGCGGCCCCGCGACAGGCAGGAACGCCGTTCCCGGCATGACGAACGCACCCCAGCCGACTGCGCAGCCGAATGCAAGCGACACGGCACCACACGTCGAGAGATACGGACTAAGTCTGCCAGACTTTTCGTCGAAAGAACGCACCTACCCCCTCCTGCCGTACGAACGCCCGCGAAGAAAATGCCACAGCGAACGAAGCCAGCCGAGGCCGACGGGGATCTGCCGCGCAAGCCCAGGCTCCTCAAGGTCCACCCATGTGCCAGTCTCGGCGTCGATTACACGACGCCCAGCTACGATCTTGCCATCAAGGTCAAGCCCTTTGCCTATGAACGTGTTGCAGCAGACGACGGTGCGGCGGAGCATGGCTCCTTCGCTTATGTACGAACCGCTGTCCACGACGACATCGCCTTCGAGCCGTACGTTTCTTGCGAACCAAGTGTTGTCCTGAAGAAGCACAGGCGGCTTGACCTCGGTGCCGTGCTCAATGACTACGTTTCTCCCGATATGAACGTCTCGCTCTGACGAATACCCAGGTATCGTGAACTTCTCGGGATGACGGAGAACGACGAAGTTCAGCTCGTGCCACGCCTTTGCACTTCTTATGACTAGGCCATGCGGGACGACTCGCATCCATCGCCCGCCCTCGCGTCTGTAGACTCCGGCGGGAGTTTCGGCGCACTCCCCGTCGGAGAGAGGCTCCAACGAAACGTCAGCCGCCGTATGCGTCGATATCGCAAGACCCCAGACTACGACGAGCCCATCCGTGATGCTGCCGGTCAGCGGACTTGAATAGCCATCTATGTCATTGAGCCCTTTCGGAAGATCCCCTTCGCCTTTCATGTAGAACACCGGCACGCCCGTCCGAGTCATGTCGCCGAATTCGTCTGCAAGCCGCTCAGAAAAGCACCAGTCGAGGATCTCCGTAAACATCACGCCGAATTTCTGCGCGCGCTCTATCGCGTAGTCTATTGCGCGCCTCCCGGCAACAGGCAGTTCCGCAGGGCTCATGCCGGGAAGCATATCCTTGACCCATTCCGTGTCAAGAGTGGCGGGCACGAACAGTATGTTGTCCATCAGTACGCCCCCTTACCCCCTATTATCGCGGGGATGGTCTTGAGAAGTATCTTGATGTCCTTCCAGACCCCCGGCGCAAGGATGTACTCCTTGTCGAGGCGAACCTGCTCGTTGAAAGGAATCTCGCTCCTGCCCTTGATCTGCCATAGGCACGTAATCCCCGGAATCACGTCTAGGCGTTTGCGGTCTTCGAGGGTGTATTCGGCAACCTCGGAGGGCACTGGCGGACGCGGCCCCACGAGACTCATGTCGCCAATGAACACATTCCAGAGCTGCGGCAGCTCGTCAAGACTCGTGCGTCTAATGAACTTGCCGACTTTCGTGATTCGCGGATCGTCCTTCATCTTGAAGATGACGCCGTCCTTCGACTCGTTCTTGGCAAGAAGCGCGGCTTTCTGCGCCTCTGCGTCGACACGCATGCTCCTGAACTTGTAGAACTTGAAATGCCTGCCGTAACGCCCTACGCGCACCTGGCTGAAAATGACGGGGCCTGGGCTTGTGAACTTCACGGCGGCCGCTATCGTAAGGAACACCGGCGACAGCAGGATCATCCCGAAAAGGCTTCCGAAGACATCTATCGCCCTTTTCGCCGCGTAGGAAAACCAGACAGTGGCCTTCCAGGCGCGGAGCCTCATGCTCTTGCGCCTGTTGCCGCGCCCTCGCGAGGCGAGTTCGTCAATAAGCTGGCCTAAATCGGCGTCCTTTGTACGCTCCAGAAAACTTTCCATCGCCGGGCCTACAGAACCTTCGAAAGCTCCTTGATCTTTTCGAGGAGCGAAGCGGAGAGCGCAACGTCGGCAAGGGCGGCGGCTTTCCGAAGCGCAATCGCGGTGTCGGCCATCTCCTGGTCGCCCGCTGCAAGTGCATTGCCCTTGATGGTGTGCGCCGTCCGGTCGAGTTTTGTCCAGTCGGTCGCCGCGAGTGCAGACTCGGCCTCGCCTATCTTCACCCCGATAGACGAGACGTATTCGTTGTATATCTCCGACACCAAGTCGGCATCGCCGCCAAACTGCTCGTCGAGATACTTCTTGCAGCACTCCTTCATTTCAACTTCTCCTTGGCTTTTGCATTATTTTACAGTGGGTGGGATTTTCCCAAAAAGCGGTATGTGGTAAGTTGTCTCGTTCATGTTCATGTAGCGATTGCGCTCCACGCCATCGCACAGCTCCCGCACCATGAGGCGCCCGCGCCCGCGCCCGCTCCCGTTCTGGTTCGCCTTCTCGAACGCGGTCGCGGTGTCTCCCGCCACGACCTCTATGCTCGGCTCCTCGGAGCCTGTCTCCCAGACAGTGAGCACGGCGTTGTCACGAACCCTCTTAAGCCTTATCGACGCCACCTCGCGCAGGCGATCGCGGTCGTCGAATCCGTGGTCGTGCACGTTCATGAGCTTCTCCTCGAACACGAGCTGGACGCGAGTGATGCCATCGTCCGGCCAGCCTTCGTCGCGGCACCACTTTGCGATCTCCTGCGACTCCGCGTCGATCTCGTCCGCAAGCACGCGGAACGTCGACTCGTAGGAACCCTTCACCCACGTGCGCGCGCCAAAGGTGACAAGCGTTACGTCGTCCTGGAACTTCTCGTAGCCGAAGTCCGACAGCGCCTTGACGAACTTCGGAAGCATCGACATGAGCGAGCTGTCGCGCCTTGCCGACATGGCGAGCTCACGGCGGATCTTCTGCGAAAACGGCTGCGGCAGCCGCTCCTCGCCGGCTGCGTCGCGCGAAATGTCGAAAAGACCGTCGGTGTAGGCGATGCATATCGCCTCGCGCGACAGGCTTGTCTCCACTACGTCTTTAGGAGAGTAGATCGTGTCGTGGAAGAGCCCGATCGGAACCCCGCCCCTCTTCTCAGGATTTACCGGAAGGTCATCCCCGTTCTCGACGACGATCAGGTCTGGCGCGCCGCAGGATATCCACTGCACCAAGCCGAGAAGCGGACGATGGATGCAGATCAGCACGGTCATGTACGAAACATCCGCAAGGTTCGCCCGGAAAAACGACTGGATCATGTTCGCGATCGTGTCGGGAGACATCAGGGGCGCGCCCTCAATGTGGAGGAGGTTCTTGAGGAAGGACTGCACGGCGGTCATCGCAAGCGCCGCGCTCGTGCCGTGCCCCTGAATGTCCCCGAGGATGTAAAGATAGCTGCCGGTGCCGAAGCGAATCGCCTCGACGAGGTCGCCGCTCACGATGTCGGCCGGACGCCAGTACGTCGAGTAGAACCCGCGAGGCGTCTGGATCGCCCTAATCGGCAGAAGGCTCCTCTGGATGTGCGCGGCGAGCTCGAGCGATTTGCGATCCTCGTCCATCTTGTTTTCGATGAACATCTCGACACGATGCGACGCAATGACCTGCCGGACGCGCTTCAACAGCGTCTCGGTGGCAACGGCCTTGGGGAGGTAGTAGCTTATGGCATCGTCCATAATGCGCTTCAAGAACCCGCCGCCCTCCTCTGGGTCGAGCGCCGTCAGGAAAAACATCGGAATCTTCGGGGCAATGCCGCGCACGACGTCGCGGAACATGAACCCGTCCATTTCGCCCATCATGATGTCGGTGATAATGGCGCTGAACGAGGTCGGCGCCTTCTTCAGCTCCGCAACGGCTTCCTCGACCGTCGCAGCCGCGACAGGGACGTAGCCGACCTTCCTCAGCTTCGCACCAAGAGTCAGCCGTATCAGCTTCTCGTCGTCGACGACTAGTATCTTGATCTCATATCGGCTATCTGCCATGTTTCACCCTCTGCAATTCAGGTTGCATCCCCCACGAACACATCCTCACTTTTGTACAAATTATAGCACAAACGATTCATACCTTCAACCAGTAAAGATACATGTCGTTGATAGCGCAGTTTGCCATAATAACGGACACTCTCAACAAAGGCGGGCAAGGCTTCGGACGACCCCGTTTGCCAAATACTGGACACTATGCGTAAAATGGAGGCATGGGAAACATGTCACGAATGGCGACAAGCGAGTACATAGGC
>JAFYQC010000019.1 GCA_017547265.1 Kiritimatiellia bacterium
ATGTCGTCTGGTACCTTTGCCAAGCTTTCTAAAGGCGATCCTGTAACGACTTCCACGCTTGCCAAAATCTGCGATGTGTTGAAGTGCGACATTGGCGACATCATTCACTATGACACTGTAGGCAGGGCTCGCAAAAGATGAGTAGAACTTTCCCAACCCTGTAGGGTTATGCGAAATTAAAGCGAAAGCCGCCGTTCTGGCGGCTTTTTTGTTGCTTATCCGTTTTGGGCATTTTTTGCGCGTCGATTCTTTCGGAGGTGGGCGTGCGAAATTCCTAGGAAATTCGCACGCCGGACTTTCGGAGAATCGACATTTTCTCCGTTTTACCCCCTTGTGCATGACCCCGTTTTATGCTATGATAGGGTTATGCAAACCAAAGGAGTCCACTCATGGCGATACCAAGCGAGATACTGGCGGTCGAGAGGCCGCGGAACACGTTCGTCGTCGCGTACGGCAAGGACAGGAACCTGTACGGCGTGCGGATGTACGTCGGCTGCAGACGCGAGGGCAAGCGCAACATCCCCATAAAGGGCCCGACGATCGGGCACATACGCGACGGGAGGTACATCCCTACGGGGGAGGACCCGGCGTTCGCGCCGACGCCTCCGCCCGCCGTGGAGCTGAAGGACTGGGCGAACGCCGAGCTGTGCAACAAGCTCTTCTCGGACATCCTCGGCGACCTCGAGGTAGAGTATCCGCCGGACATGGCGCTGAAGATATGGAGCGTGGCCGTCCTGCGCGTCTGCAACAGGGGCGCGAACGACTACGAGCTCAAGGAGATGTACGACGAGAGTTTCCTCTCCGTGCTGCGCCCCGGGGCCGCGCTCTCGAAGAACACCGTCTCGGAACTGCACAAGGACGTCGGACGGGCGTTTTCGCGGATCGTCCGCTTCATGCGCAGGCGTGCCGAGGCGATTGGGGCAGACGCGAGCGTCCTCCTTGACGGGACGCTCAAGTCGAACGAGTCGAGGGTGAACTCCCTCTCGGACTTCTCGCGCAAGGCGAAGACGAAGGGGACGCGGGACATCTCCGTGCTGTATGCGTTCGACCTCGACCGCATGGAGCCGGTCTGCTCGAAGTGCTATCCCGGCAACATGCTCGACGTCACGGCCTACGGGGACTTCGTCAGCGAGTGCGGCGTGAAGCGCGGCGTCCTCGTCGCCGACAAGGGCTTTCCGGCGAGCGCGTCGGCGCGGCACAGGGCCGAGAACCCCGACCTCCACTACCTCAACCCCATCAGGCGCAACGCGACCTTCATCAGGACGCACCGGATGCTGGAGTTCGAGGGCGTCCTCCCCGACCGCGAGGGCGTCTCGTACAAGAAGGCCAAGGCCGAGGGAAAGGACAAGTGGCTCTACTCCTTCCGCGACGCGGCGCGCGCCTCTGCCGAGGACCGCAGCTGGCTGGAGAGGGCGAAGGCCGAGGGCAGGTACGTCCACGCGGAATACGAGGAGGCGCGCAAGTCGTTCGGCACCATCGTCCTCGAGTGCGACCTCGACCTCAAGCCCGGCACGGTGTACAGGATGTACGAGGAGCGGTGGGAGATCGAGCTGGTGATGCGCTACTACAAGTCGGCGTGCGAGTTCGACGAGACACGCGTGCACGGCGACTACTCGGTCATCGGCAGCGAGTTCTGCGACTTCCTCGCGACCGTGCTGACGTTCCGCCTCATCAAGGCGTTCGACAAGGCGGGGCTGCTGAAGAAGATGAACTACTCGCGCATCATGTCGCTCCTGAGGCGGGCGAAGAAGGTGCGCGTTGGCGACGACGGCGAATGGCGGCTCGTCAGGATCAACCCCAAGCTGGAGAAGATGCTCGCGGTGCTTGGACTGACGCCTTCGGCGGACGTTCCGCAAAGGCGGAAACCTGGCAGGCCGAGAAAACTGCTAAAATAGCCCCCCCCCCGCATTTTTCAGCATGATTTTGTCTGTTTTAGCACTTGCGCCCCGAAGGGGGATTATGGTATCATTATGGCGTTTCCACGACGGGATGGCATCGGCTGGGTGGTCGGCGCGGAAGTCTTGTCTAGGCGGGGTTGTGCGCGCGAGCGCGTGCATAACCCCACTCAATTGGGAAAGTTGTATTCATTTATTCTCGTGTCGTTATTGCTTGTTTCGACCAAACCGCCAATCAGCCCCGCAAGCAAATATGTACCGGCGCCAAATCCATCATCGCCACCGCTATCGAATTGTGACAACGTGGATGCAGCTTTAAATCCACCGCTGAACCCGCTGGCAAAAGAAGAGTCGTTTCGTTCCCGCTCGCGATCATCCTGGCAATTGTCGATTCTACGTTCTATCTCTCCAATCTTGTCTAGCACCGACACGAAACCCGAGACAAATACTTTCATATCCTGTGACAGTTTGGTATGATCAAACTCGTAAACCGTTTTCTTAATATCCTTATACTTGGAATAGTTTCCCTGCATGGACAAATACAGATACAGCAAATTGTTGTATACTTCTTGATCTGCTGACATTGGTTTAGAATGTACTTTTCGTAAAGATTCAATATCCCATGTCTGACTAGGAGGCACTTTGTACAAAGTAGGTTGACACCATGATGATTGTGTTAATGCGTCATTCGGTCCCGATTG
>JAFYQC010000235.1 GCA_017547265.1 Kiritimatiellia bacterium
GTCGCGCACCGCGTCAGCGGGCGTCGCAACGCGCTTCTGGTCACCGACCGCGGCGCCAGCGGGCCTGACCCCAGGAGTCACGAAAATGGTTCCAGCGGCGAGAGACTTCGAAAGCGAGCCGACTTCCTTCGGGCTGCACACGAGCCCGTTCGCGCCGTTCTCGACGGCGAACTTCGCCATCGCGGCGACCTGCTCGGCGGGAGTGTGGCCGACGATTCCGACGTCGGCGAGATCGGCGCCATCCATCGAGGTGAGCACAGTGACGGCGAGGATCTTCGGCGCGGCCGCTCCGAACTCGGCTGCGGCGTCCGCTGCGGCGCGAATCATCGCCTTGCCGCCGACGGAGTGGATCGTCATGAGGTCTACGCCGAGTTTTCCGCCAGAGCGGACGGCGCGTTCGACTGTGCGGGGAATGTCGTGGAACTTGAGGTCGAGAAACACCTTCTTGCCAAGGTCCTTCACCGCCTTTACGACATCGGGGCCCTCGGCCGTGTAGAGCTCGAGCCCGATTTTGTAGAAGCCGACGCCGTCGCCGATGGCCTTCACCTTGGCGACCGCCTCTTCCCTCGTCTGTACATCCAGCGCAACAATCAGTTCTGCCATTTTCCACCCTTCCTTGTTTTGGATAATTATACCATAAACGGCGCGTGGGGGATTGTTGAAAGATCGAAGCGCGGCAAAAGCGCCTCGAGCGAAATCTCCTCGCCCTCCTCCGCCCATCCGCAGCTCGCCGCAAGCCGCCCTATGATTCGCTCGGGACGAACGCCCGCCGCGCGGTACGCGGCAATACGCGTATCGCCATGCCGCTTTGCTAGACGCTTGCCGTCCGGCCCTACGACAAGCGGCACATGGCAGTATAAAATCTCGTGCTCCGCGCCAAGCGCGCGAGAGACAAGAATCTGCGCTGGCGTCGCGGCAAGCAGATCGTCGCCTCGCACGACCTCAGTCACCCCCATCGCGATATCGTCCACCGCACAGGCAAGCGTGTAGCCCGCGCCAAACTCATCGTGCGCAAGAGGGAAGTCGCCAAGCGTCGCGGATACATCCTGCTCGAAACGCCCCACAAAGACATCGTCGAATGCGACGCGCGAGCCATCGGCGACGCGGAAACGCCAGCAGGGGGAACGGGGCGGTTGGAGTTTGGAGTTGGAGTTGGAGAGCGGATTGAGAAACGAATACGCCTCGCTCCAAGAAGCGAAGCGGTCGCGGCAGGTGCCGGGATAGAAAAGCTGCTCGCCTTCGTGCGGCGCTGACTGCGCGGCCTCGACATCGCGGCGCGAGCAGACGCACGGATACGCAAGACCACGCGAGACGAGCGAGGAAAGCGCGTTGCGGTAAAGTCCTTTCCTCTCGGACTGCACGTATTCCTCGTCCCAATCAAAGCCAAGCCATTGAAGATCTCGAACTGCGTCAGCCGCCGCGCCTGGCTTGTCCTTCGGATGGTCGAGGTCCTCCATGCGGAACACCATCTTGCCACCAAGAGACCGCGCACGAAGCCATGCAATCATGAACGTACGCACGTTCCCGAGGTGCAGCGCCCCTGTCGGGCTCGGCGCAAGGCGGCCGACGTACTTCATTGCTCTTTCCAGTACTTGACCCATTCGCTGACGAAGAGCTTCATGTTGTCCTCGGTCTTGAACGCGGCCGCAGTCGCCTTCTGCATGTCCTTCGTCTTAATCAGCGCAGCCACATAGTCGCGCTTCATATCCTTGAACGGCGCAAAACGCACTTCGGGCGCACCCTTCTCGAGAAAGACGGCAATAGAAAGCGCAAGGCGGTACTTCAACTTCCGCTCTAGATCCGTACCTGCATAGAATTCATCATAATCCATCGCCATCAGCGAAGGCAGCTGCTCTGCAAATGTCACAAGGTCCGCGGTGTCGACGAAATCAGGCCCGTCTGGCCCCTTCTCGAAATACTGCGCGTACCCCTCGTTGAACCACGGCGACGTCGGAATCATCGATGTCGCGTAGGAGAGATACTGGTGGAACGCCTCATGGCGGATTGTCTCGAGAAGCTTCTCCGAACCGTCAGGCGGGAGATACGCGACGAGCTCGCGCCTCTTCGGGCTCCAGTACGCGGCGCTCCATTCCATATCGCCATGGTCGTATGCCTCGAGCGCGTCGAGATATTCCTCGCGCGACGCGAAGATGCGCGCGACGCAGAGGACGTTTGAGCCGTCGATTTGTGAAGGCACTGTCGCGGCGTAGGCGGCGCGCATGCGCTTCAGGTCGTTAGTGACGGAGACGGTAAAGGAATGGGCGCTGCCTATGTCGTCGAGAACGGTGAACTCGTCGCCGTCGGTGACGCGCCACGTGTCGTAAAGCGCGACAGAGTGCCGCGCGTCGGCGCGAAGGAGCTCACGCTCGCCGGGCAACGGCAACTTTTTCGAGCGGCGAGAATCACCTTTCCCGGGCACTGCGCTTGACTCGCGGCGCTCGTCAAGAGTCAAACGTTCCTTGGCAAGAAATTCGTCCTCAAACGTCTTCAGCCTCTCCGCATAATCATCACCGTCAGCGAGAGTCCACGCGGCGAACGACCAGCGTTCCGATTTCTCGGGCAAGTACGCGCATACAATCGCAGACTCGTTGGTGCCATGATAGTAGCGAACGTCCTTGTAGCCGCGCGGCGTCTGGTGCGGTCGGGAAAATTCCTCGGCAGGAGGAATCGGCGAAAGCATGTCCACCGCAGAAAAGAGCGCGCCAATGTCCTTCTTGCCGATCGGCACCGTGCTGGACACGTAGTCCGAACGCGTCACGGGCCGTTCCTTCGCGAGCGGGGGAACGGCATTGGCGAGCGTTGCCAGAAGGAACTCGCGTCCGTCGTCGTCGCGCCACGAGCCGTCGACTGTGCGCGATATCCACAGATCAGTCTTGTCGAAACGGTCCTCAAGGCGATAGAAGCCCTTCTCCTTCACGAGATACGCCTGCGCCTGCGGCATCTCCATCGGAGACGGGTTCGTGAAAAAGAGGCTCGCGGCGAGGAGTATCATGCAATGATTCAGCGGCTCTTTGCGAACGCGTCTATTGCGAAGTCGATATCCTCCGCCGTGTGCGCGGCGGACATCTGCGTCCTAATTCTCGCCTTGCCCATCGGCACGACGGGATAGAAGAACGCAGTCGCGTAGACGCCGTTCTTGTAGAGGTTCTCGCTCATCTTGACTGCGACAACAGCGTCGCCGAGCATGACGGGGACGATTGGGTGATGGCCGGGGACGAGGTCGAAACCGAGCTTCGCCATTCCTTCGCGGAAGCGCTTCGCGTTGGCGTTGAGCTGCGCCCTGAGCTCGGGCCTGGTCTTCACGAGCTCTATCGCCTTGATCGACGCGGCAGCGACAGGTGGCGGAACTGCGTTCGAGAAGAGGTACGGCCGCGCCTTCTGGCGAAGAATGTCGACAATCTCCTGACGCGCCGCGACATAACCGCCCGACGCGCCGCCGAGCGCCTTGCCAAACGTACCGGTGATGATGTCGACACGACCTGTGACGCCGCAGTCCTCAACTGAGCCGGCACCAGTCTCTCCAAGAACGCCGACAGCGTGTGAGTCGTCGACCATGACAAGCGCCTCGTACTTGTCAGCGAGGTCGCAGATCTCCTTGAGAGGCGCGATGATGCCGTCCATCGAGAAGACGCCGTCGGTAACGATGAGCTTGAAACGAGCCCCCGCCTCGGCCGCGGCCTGCAGCTGCTTTTCGAGATCGGCCATATCGCCATTCGCGTAGCGGAAGCGCTTCGCCTTGCAGAGGCGAACGCCGTCTATGATCGACGCATGGTTGAGGGCATCCGAGATTATCGCGTCGTCGGGCCCAAGAAGCGCCTCGAAGACGCCGCCGTTTGCGTCGAAGCACGAACCGAAGAGGATGCAGTCATCGGTCTTCGTGAAGTCCGCGACGACGCGCTCAAGCTGCTTGTGAAGCGAGTCCGTTCCGCAGATGAAGCGGACGGAGCCCATGCCGTAGCCGTACTTTGCGGTCGCTTCGCGCGATGCCTCGATTATCTCGGGATGGTTCGCGAGCCCGAGGTAGTTGTTCGCGCACATGTTGAGAAGCTTCGTGCCGTTCTCTAGGACGACGTTCGCGCCCTGGGGAGTCGCAATGATCTTCTCGTTCTTGTAGAGACTCTTCGCCTTGAGGTCGGCGATCGTCTCCTGGAGATATGCCTGGAACTTGCCGTACATTTTCGCTTTCCTTTCTTATTCCCAGTCGAGGATTACCTTGCCGGACTTGCCCGAGATCATCGCCTCGAAGCCCTTTTCAAAATCGGTGTACTTGAAGCGGTGCGTGATGACGGGCGAGATGTCGAGTCCGCCCTGAATCATCGCGCCCATCTTGTACCAGGTCTCGAACATCTCGCGGCCGTATATGCCCTTTATCTTGAGACCCTTCCAGACGATGTGGTTCCAGTTGACCTTCGTGTCGGGTCCGTGGATGCCGAGAAGCGCGATTCTGCCGCCGGTGTTCATCGTCTCGATCATCTGGTGGAGGCAAGGCGCGGCGCCGCTCATCTCGAGACCGACGTCAAAGCCCTCGACCATGCCAAGTTCCTTCATCACGTCCTCGAGCCTCTCGTTCTTCGCGTTCACCGTGCGCGTCGCGCCGAGGCGCCGCGCGAGGTTGAGGCGGTAGTCGTTTACGTCCACGACAACGACGTTGCGCGCGCCGACGTACTTCGAGATTCCGGCCGCCATGATGCCAATCGGGCCCGCGCCCGTAATCAGGACGTCTTCGCCAACCATGTTGAACGAAAGCGCAGTATGCGTCGCGTTCCCGAACGGGTCAAAGATCGAGTAGAGCTCGTCGTCAATCGAAGGGTCGCAATGCCAGACGTTCGTCTCGGGGATGCAAAGGTATTCCGCAAAAGCGCCGTCGCGGTTTACGCCGACGCCCTTCGTCTCGCGGCAGAGGTGGCGCTGGCCCGCGCGGCAATTGCGGCAGTGTCCGCACACGATATGCCCTTCGCCGCTCACTCGCTCGCCGACCTTGACGCTCTTTACGTTCGAGCCGACTTCGACGACTTCGCCGACGTATTCGTGGCCGATGGTGAGCGGCGGCTTGATCTCCTCCTGCGCCCAGGAGTTCCATTCGTAGATGTGGACGTCCGTTCCGCAGATGGCGGTTTTCTTGATCTTGATGAGGACGTCGTTTATGCCCATCTGGGGCATGGGTTTCTCGACCAGCTCGACGCCCTTCCTGGGCGCAACCTTTGCGATGGCTTTCATTTGTCGGCGGCTCCTATGAGGTGTTTTGTCGTAGTATACCACATCGCGAGAACCTGCGGCAAGTGGCTACAGTGACGTGCTATGGCTGTTCTGTGTGTGTTTGCCTTCCAGTGTGCGGCTTTGTTTCGGGCAACCGTGCTCGCACCCCTGCTAGGGCATCCGCTTCGCGGACTCGCGCTTCGCGCTCGGGGGATATTGCGAGAGCGGCCGATTCCGGCGTCCTTCGCCCCACTCGCCCTCGCTTCCTCATTACATGTTAAACCCATTCAAGCCACCATAGCAGCCACTAATTGACTCTACCACCGCAGACAAATAACTCCGCAGCAAATCTGTCGCGCAAGCCGGTAACAACGCGCAAACAGGCGTTTTACAACGGTTCCGTGGTGTCTGTTGCCAACTGTTCTGCCAAGACACAACCTAAGGCGCGATTTCGCTTCCATGCCGCTTCAAAAAGCGACGTCTCGGGCGGAAGCCCCGATGAAATGAACACATTGGCGGACGCAACCGTCTCGACATCCCATTCATTGACCGAATATCCAGCGCCGTCCTCGTCGCGGACAAGCAAGGACCGCCGCTCGACCGCGAATCGTCCAACCCTGCTCGGCACGCCCTGCAGAGCGGACGGCACCAACGAAACGACGCGCACCCTCGCCTCCGCGAGCGGCCTTGTGCGCCGATAGGCCACTTCGCTTGGCGCCCCGTCCGCGTAGATGACGCATCCTTTCGGCAACCTGCTCTCTTCTGGCAATCTGCCCCACTCGTTGCCGTCCGGCATTGGCGGAATTCCCCCTTCAAAAGCCACGCCTGATAGATGCCGACACCCAGCGAAAGAGTGCTGATAGAGATTTGTCACGCTCGCAGGAATAGTGAGTGCGAAAATTCCCCAGCAGCTGGCAAATGCATCCGGCACAATGCGTCTGACATCTCCCGGCACTGTCACGCAGAACGACTTGGTTGCCTTTGGCCAGACAATAAGAGAACTTCCGTCCTTGCTGTAAAGCGCCCCATCCCTGGATTTGTAGTTCTCGTTATCCTCATGAACATCGATTCGCTCCAATTTCCTTAAGTTTGCGAAGGCATCCAGGTATATGCCGCACACCTCTGCCGGAATAGAGACAGAAACAAGATTTGTGCAACCCCTGAAGACGCGCGGCCCAACCATGTAGACGCGCATTCCATTCACCTTGCCGGGCAGTGCGATATTTTCAAGTCGAGACGCGTCCTTGCTGACTACGGCTGGCCGCCTCACTCCCAACTCAACCATCTTTTCGCCTTCTTCGTCCGAAATTTCATCATAGCGCCACACCATGCCGGTTGTCTCGTCTTTCCAAACATCTTCGTCGCAAATATATTCATCGCTATCGGGCACCGCCTTCTGGCAACGGCGCACCTTCATCTCAGCATCCATCTCGGCATCGTTCTTCGCCTTCCGCTCCTTCCATAATTTCTCGATTTTCTCCAACAGGTTCTTGCGTTTCTCGGCATCTGGTTCTTTCTCCGCCTTTTCCCATGCCGCATCGTAAAGCGTGCCGATACCAAACTTAACCGTGCCAATGCTCCCTCCGATCCTTTTGAATGCCGAGAGAAGCTTTCGGTAGTACCGGAGCGGCGCGTCGTTCGAGCCGCCGCAACGCTTGACGAGATTTGTGCCGCTCCAGAGCTCCAGTTGCCAAAGCCCTCCGTCGCAGACGTCTGGTTCGTCATACCGATCCTGCCACACTCCGATGTCCGCGGCCGACAGGTCCTTCAGAATCTCGAGCCAGTCCTCGTCTTCAATAATTCGCACATTTCCATTGTCGTCATGCCCCATCCGCCGGACATCGAATCTTCGTTCGCCGTGCAACGCAGGGATTCCATCCTCTTCAAGGTTTCTGCTATTGTACAAAGAGAACTCAACTCGCCGAATCGGAAACTCGATCGTGACAGTTCCAACAGGGCCTTTCAGGGCGCCCCATTCTCGATAGCGAAGCTCCGTGACATTGTTGGTGGAGAAGAACTCGGGTAGCACAAACGCCGAAGCGCTCGCGTCAAAGACAAAAGACAAAAAGGCGAGAATGAGAAGCGAAGCAATCAGGCTTTTCATGTGTGGAATATATTATAGCGCAACTGCCACGATGAAATCAACCACGCGTCAAATCCGCCGCGGAAGCCGTCACCAACGCGCAAATATTGCTTTTGCAACAGTTCCGTGGGGACCCCAGTCGTTTTAGAGATAAGGCGCGGACGCGGAGGGGGTGTTTCGGCGGCATGCGTTTGTTTTCAGCCGCAAGGCTATCGCCAAGCCGAGCCGATGGTCGCGGGTGAGGTCTCGTTACAGGCCGCCCATTATGAGCGAGCCGAAAGTAGAGATCGGCGTCGTGTCGCGGTAGTTGTCGAGCACCTGCCGGACGTCCTTGATCGCCCCCTGCACCTCGTCGTACATCGTGGAGTCGGTCGCGAGTTTGCCAAGCGTGCCTTCGCCGTTCTTCAGCTTCTCAGAAACTTCGTTGAGGTTGGCGAGGAGCTTGTTCGCGCCAGTCATTATCTCTGCGACGTCCTTGTCCATATTCTCGGGAAGCTTTATCTGCTCGCAGGCTTTCTTGAACGACGCGACGGAATCCTTCAAATCGGCATAGAGCTCCGCGTCGGACGAAAGCAGCTTTCCGACAGTGCCCTCACCCGCCTTGATCCTCTCGGATATCTCCGCCGCGTTCGCAAGCATCCGCCTCGCGTCCGCGACGGCGTTGGTGGTCTCGGCGTAGATCGGGTCGTCCGGGGCGAGCAACCGACCAAGCATTCCCTCGCCCTGTTCGAGGCGCCTCGCGACCTCCTTCGCGGAGGCGCTAACCGCCTCGACGTTCGTTATGATCGTGTTGACATTCTCGCTGCTCGTAAGCGACTTCAGGTTCTTCGCAATGTCGGCCATGTCGCGCATCCAATCGGTAGGAGTCTCGCCGACGAGCGTCTGCGCAGTAATGTCCACGATCTCGCCCTCGCCCTCCTCGAGCATGAGGAACTGGCCGCCGAGCATCGAAAGACTGCACACCGAGATCCTGTAGCTCTCGCGCAGGACGACCGACTTGTCGACCTCGATCCTCACGATCAGGTTGGAGGGCGTCACGAAGATGTCCTCCACGCCGCCGACCTTCGTGCCGCGGTACATTACGTTGTCATGCTCCTTGAGGCCACCAACGCCGTTGAACGCGATGTTCGCAATGACCTTCTGACGCCCCTTGAGGACGTCGACGCCCGAGATGATGATCGTGAAGTACACGAGGAGCGCGAGAACCGCGATCATGAAGAGGCCCACGATCGCCTCTGAGAAAACGTCGTTCTTCTTTCTTCTGCTCATAGCGTTTCGCCTTTCATCGCCGCGAGGAACTCCCTCACGTCGGGGTTTGAGGACTGCATGAATTCGGACGGCGTCGAACATTCGACCGCCTTGCCACCCTTAAGAAGAAGTATTCTGTCGGCTATCGCAAGCGCACCCTGAAGGTCATGAGTGACGACGATCGAGGTGATGCCAAGCTCCTTGTTCAGCTTCTTGATGAGCCGGTTGATCGTGATAGACGTCACGGGGTCGAGCCCTGACGTGGGCTCGTCGTAAAGGACGATGTCGGACTCACGCACGACTGCGCGGGCGAGTCCCGCTCGCTTCTGCATACCGCCGGAAATCTCGGTCGGATACTTGTCGGCCGCGGCAACGAGCTCAACTGCGCGGAGAGCATGTCTAACGCGCACCGCAATTTCGCGGTCAGGGAGCTTCGTGCACTCCTCAAGCGGCAGCGCAACGTTCTCGGCAACGGTCATCCACGCGAGAAGCGCACCACCCTGGAAGAGGTAACCTATGCGGTCGCGAAGCTTCACAAGCTCGTCGTCGCTGCATGTCGCCACGTCAACGCCGTCGACAACGACGCTGCCAGACGTCGGCGTCAGGAGACGGACAAGGTGCTTCAAGGTGACGGACTTTCCCGTGCCGGAGGGACCGACGATGCAAAGCACTTCGCCCTTCGCGACGGAAAACGTCACGCCGTTCAGGACGGGAACCCCGTTGAACTTCTTGACGACGTCGCGAAACTCGATTAGCTTGCTCATCTACCTGTAGAACACCCTTGTTATCATGTAGCCGAACATGAGGATGAGAAGGAAGTTGACGATGACGCTCTGCTGTGTGGAACGACCGACCCCAGTCGCGCCTAGTTTTGTTCCAAAACCCTCGGCGACGGAGACTGTGCCTATAAGCATCCCAAAAACGCCTGCCTTCAGGAGCCCCACGAAAAGGTCTTTCGTCTCGGCGATGCTTAGCGCGCTCGAGATGTACTGCTGGAAAAAGACATTGAGCTGAGTTGAGCCGACGATACCGCCGCCGAGAGTGCCAATCACACTGCAGTAGAACGCAAGGATCGGCGCCATGACGAGAAGCGCGAGAAGCCGCGGCGCCGCGAGATAGCGTATAGGAGAGATCGACATAATCTCGAGCGCGGCAATCTCGTCGTTGACTTTCATCGTTCCGAGCTCGGCGGCGATTGCGGAGCCAACGCACGCAGCGAGGCTTATGCCGCACGCAAACGGCCCCATCTCGCGGAGAAGCGTCAGCATCACCGCTGCGCCAAGGTATATCTCCTGGTTGAAGCGCCTCAGCTCAAGCCCCACCTGCAGGGCGAGTATCATGCCGATAAAGAGCGAAACAACGGTAATGACGGGAAGCGTCCTGATGCCGACAATGTAGAGCTGCGCGGAAAAGTCCGCACGGCCAGAGCGCCTCAGCAAAACAGACGGAAAGGCGGCGACGGAAGAGACTAGTATCCGCGCCGTCCAACCGAGCGTAGAAAGAAACTGGAGCAGATGACGGGAGAGCGCCTGCGTTCGAGAGCGCGGCGCATCGTCCCACATCGGCTCCCGTACAATCGTCATTCTGCCTTTGCAGGCGCCTCGGGCGCGGCCTTCGCCTCGTCCTTGGGCGCTTCGACTTCAGGTTTCTTGGCGGCGTCGTCCTTGGCGGCCTCGGCCTCGAGCTGCTTCTGGGCCGCGTCGGCGGCCTCGAAGAGAGAACGCTCGGCGCGCTTCTCATAGCGCTTCACGATCTGGAGAGTGGAATCGACGCGCGACTTGGAGAGCTCGTCGTCACCCACCGAAGTCTTGAGCGCCTCGAGCGTCTCGATCGCCTTGGCGCGGTCGCCTGCCTGTGCGATGCAGCGCGCGGAGCCGAGCTTCGCGGTGAGCGCAAGGAAGGACTTCTCGTTCGCCTCGGCGAATGCGTCGAACGCTGCGCGCGCCTCGTCGAACTTGCCAAGAGCCTCGAGGCACTGGGCCTTGCCGACGGCGGGAACGCCCTCGAACCCGTCGGGGGCCTTGCCCTCGAGCGACTCGTAGATCTCGAGCGCGGAATCATAGTTTGCGGAATCGAAATAGCTCTTGGCGAGACGGAGACGGAGGACGCCCTCGGTCTTCGACCCCTTGAACTTCGCAGCGGCATCCTCGAGTTCCTCGGTCGTGTAGGCGTTCGAGACGGCCTCGGCGGCTGCAGCGCGCTTGTCGGCCATGTACTTCCGGACGCCGTGGTATCCTGCGACCACGATTCCGGCGGCGAGAAGCCACGGAAGGATGGACTTTACTTCCTGGATGAGCTGTTCGAGTTCTTCGTTCATTTGCTGTTGCCTTTCTCTTCGTATAGGTCCGCCCATTCGTTTAGGGCGCTTTCGTCCTTTTTCTCGGCACGCAGGACTATGCGATTGTAGTCGAGCGCGTCGAGGAAGTCCCTGTTGTGCACGAACCGCGCCTTGCCTCTCTGGGGGCGGGCCGTGAGCCGCTTGCGGCTCTCCATCAGGAGAACCGCCGTGAAATAAGTCGCTTTTGGTATCTTGAGGGCCGACATCATCGTCTGCATGATGCGCCGCCCCGCGCCGTCCTTCGGATCGGCCTCGAGCATCGTCGTCATAAGGACGGCGGCCCTGAGCCCGTTGGAAACCTCGAGCCCTTTCCCCGCCATCATCGTCTCGTAATTGTCGAGCGCGGAGAGGAACTTCCATATCGAGCACTTGGCGCCGCCAGAACGGTCGATGTGCGCAGAAAGCTCGGGAAGGAGATCTCCGAGAAGACCAGTCTCCCACATGAGCTTGAACGCCTCGGCGCTCTTGCCGTATGGGAAAAGACGGAACACCTCCTCGCAGACCCTCGGCGTCGCAGCCGTAAGGATGCAGGAATGGTACTTCTTCATCGCCGCAAGCGTCTTGCGCTCGATGGTGAAGCCGAGCCGCGCGGAGAACTTGACCGCGCGCATCATGCGGACGGGATCCTCCTGGAAGCGGATCGCCGGGTCGCCGATGGAGCGTATGACCTTGTCCTTGATGTCCTTCATGCCGCCGACCCAGTCGATGACGCTGAAGTCCTCAATGTTGTAGAAAAGCCCGTTAACCGTGAAATCGCGACGGTAGGCGTCAGTCTCGGGCGTGCCAAAAGTGTTGTCCTCATGCGGGCCCTCCGCAGCATGCTCTATTATCTCTCCCACCGTCTGCGCAGTACGGCGAAACGTCGCAGTCTCGATTACTTTCTCGCCGAATCTGACGTGCGCGAGGCGGAAACGCCGCCCAATGAGGAAGCAATTGCGGAAAGCCCGCTTCACCTCGTTGGGCTTTGCGGACGTCCCGACGTCGAAATCCTTGGGCTTGCGGCCCATGAGAAGGTCCCTCACGCCACCGCCGACGAGATACGCAGTATAGCCGAGACTGGAGAGGCGATAGAGCACCTTCAGCGCATCAGGATCGATGTCCTTGCGCGAAATGCAGTGCTCTGGCCGACTGTAGACGGTCGGCGTCTTTTTTTTCCTCTTCAGAAACCCGAACATTAGGGGTTATTATATCATATTTTCACCGCTGGCGGTAAAATAGCCACCCACCAATCGCAAGAAAGACCGCGTGTGGGAGAATCGCCGCAAAGATCGGCGGGAGCCAGCCGACATCAGAACCGACCATGCAGCCGATGACAAGCCCATAAAACGAGAAGAACATCAGAAGCGCCCCTACTATGCCCTTAAACACGCTCTGTCGCCCCGAGGCAATGCCAGCCGGAATCGCAAAAAGAGTGATTACGAGGCAGGCGAGGGGGGCAAGCATCTGCGACCAAGTGTCGTAGCTATACTTCCTGTGCATCTTCTCGGAGAGGTCTGGGTGGTGTCTTATGTACCTGATACGGTCAGCTACGGAATTGTAGGCCCAGTCTCTGTTCTGCATGATGAAGTCGCTCGGGCGCTCCCTGAACTGAGGGAACGTCCGCGTCGAGAGCACGTCAAGCTCGGGCGTCGGCGAGGCGACTTCGCGCCCGGCGGCGTCGTAGTGCTGGACAGTAACGCCCGTCATCCACCACTCACCGTCGAGATAGTCGGCGCGCTCCGCCATAACATTCATAAGCCGCGCGCCATTGGGACGGTCTACCGTGATGCGAACGTCCTTGAGGTGCTCACCATTCGCATCAAGCATCACGTCGATCGACCAAGTCCTATCTGCCTTGGCGTTGCGGAAAACTATGTTGTCGGCGCGCGCGGCCTTGGCGACGTCGAACCTCTCGTTGCGGAGCTGCTTCGCCCATTGAGCAATCCTCGGGACGTACCACTCGTCGACCCACGCGACGAAACACGCCATTGCGAACGCGACAACGAGAAGCGGCTTCACAATCGTGAAGAACCCTATGCCGTTCGCCCGCATCGCGATAATCTCGGAGTGGCGACAGAACGTCCACATGGTGTAGAGCGTCGCGAGCATAAGCGCAGCGGGCGCGAGGTACTGGAAGAACGGCGCGAGATATCCGCAGAAATACTTTACGACGATGAGCGCCGGCGGCTTAGCGTCTGCGAGGCGAGAGAACGATCCCGAGAGCTCGAAAAGGACGTAGATCGAGACGAACCCGCACAGACAGTAGAAGAGCGGGACGAGAAACTCTCGGAAGACGTATCGCGTCAGGATTCGCATGATTTGGATATTATATCATATTGGCGGATTAGCGGCGGCCGATCGTGGCCTAGAGTTTACCTATCGCAGTTTGTCATAATAATGTGTACCCAGTTCAATCGGAGAAGGATTTTTCGGACAGCCCGTTCGTCAAATACTGTGTACCCGACTATAATATGGGAATGAACGACA
>JAFYQC010000236.1 GCA_017547265.1 Kiritimatiellia bacterium
ACCTGGAACGCGCTGTGCAGCGCGCCGAACTTCTGCTCGACGACCTCTTTGCTGTACCCCGCGATCTCGAACGCCTTGTACATCACCTCGGGGAGGTGGTTGCGGATGGCGCCGGAGGAGAGCTCGATGCCGTTGCACACGACGTCGTACTGGTAGGCCACGATGTCGAGAGGCGGCATCTCCTCAAGCGCCTTCAGCCCGCCCTGCGGCATGGAGAAGGGGTTGTGCGAGAAGATGATCTTGCCGGTCTCGGGATCCTTCTCGAAGAACGGGAAGTCGACGATCCAGCAGAAGCGGTAGACGTTGTGCTCGCGGATGTCGTTCGTCATGTGGTCTGCGATGTCGGTGCGCACCAGCCCCGAGAGGCGGTTGCACTCGTCGACGTCGGCGGCCATGAAGAAGAGCGCGTCGGTCGGCTCCATGCCGGAGATCTTCTTCATCTCCTCGAGCTGGTCGGCGGAGAGGAACTTGGCAATCGGGCCCTTAAGCTCGCCTTCCTTAGTCCAGCTGATGTAGCCAAGACCCTTGCCTCCGTTCTCCTTGACGAACGCCTCGCGCTTGTCGAACCAAGTGCGCGTCTCAACGCCGACGATTCCCTTTACGAGAAGGCCCTTGACGAGACCGCCGTTCTTGACGCACGCCGCAAACGCCTTGAAGTCGGCCTTCGCGAAGAAGTCGGACATGTCGATCCACTTGAGCGGGTTCCTGAGGTCCGGCTTGTCGGAACCGTACGTCATCATCGCGTCGCGGTACTTGATGCGCGGCCACGGCGCCTCGGTGCACTCCCACGATGAGAACTTCTTGAATGTCTTGCCTACGACATCCTCGACGACGGCGAAGATCTCGTCCTGCGTCGCGTAGGACATCTCGATGTCCATCTGGTAGAACTCGCCCGGGGATCGGTCGGCGCGCGCGGCCTCGTCGCGGAAGCACGGCGCGATCTGGAAATACTTGTCGAAGCCCGAGACCATCAGGAGCTGCTTGAACATCTGCGGCGCCTGCGGAAGGGCGTAGAACATGCCGCGGTGGATGCGGCTCGGCACCAGGTAGTCGCGCGCGCCCTCGGGCGAGGAGGCGGTGAGGATCGGCGTCTGGAACTCGTGGAATCCCTTCTCCCACATCTTCTCGCGGAGGAAGCGGATGACGTCGCTCCGGAGGATGATGTTCTTGTGCAGCTTCTCGCGGCGGAGGTCGAGGAAACGGTACTGGAGTCGCACGTCCTCGCTCTCGTCGGCCTTTTCGTCGGGAATGTAGAGGGGCGTCACCTGCGAGGCCGACTCCATCACGAGTTCGTTCGCCTCGATTTCGATTTCGCCAGTGGGAAGCTCGGGGTTGATCGTGTCAGGAGTCCTCAGCTTCACCTCGCCCGTCACGGTGATGACCGATTCAAGGTGCGCCTTTTCGACGAGGCCGAAGAAGCTGCGCGAAGGATGGACGACGATCTGCGTGAGGCCGTAGTGGTCGCGGAGGTCCACGAAGAGGATTCCGCCGTGGTCACGGAGGCGGAACATCCAGCCGGAAAGTCTGACAGTCTTGCCCGCGTCAGAGGCGCGGAGCTCGTTGCATGTATGTGTACGATAGGGATGCATCAATTTTCTCCTGAAAAATTGCCGTATTATACCATAAATTGGCGTGTCGTGCCCACTTGGCTATGCGATTGCAAGCATTGCCTCGATGGCGCGTCGTGCGCGAACGGCTGTCTCTTCAGGCACCGTGACGCGCGTTTTCATTTCGCGCAAAGCTTCTGCGAGGTTTTCGAGTGTCGTCTTTTTCATGTTCGGGCAGACGAGCCGGTCGTTTACGGGATAGAAAGTCTTTTCGGGGTTTTCCTGCCTTAGACGGTGGAGAATGCCGACTTCAGTGCCGACGACGATTTCCTTCGCGGCAGATTCGCGGGCGAACTTGCACATCCCGCCCGTAGAGAGCCGCTCGTCAGCCGCATCGCGCACGTCGCGTGCACATTCGGGGTGGACCATCACTGGGGCGCCTGGGTGCGCGGTTCTCGCGTCGGCTATCGATTTTGCAGTAAGCGCTGCGTGAGTTGGGCAGTATCCTGGCCAGAGGATGTACTTCCTGCCGAGAAGGCCCATTATGTGCGAGCCGAGGTGCTGGTCGGGAACGAAGATTATCTCGTCGTCGGGCGCAAAGGTCGCCATTACCCGCTCGGCGTTGCCAGAGGTGACGCAGATGTCGCACTCGGCCTTGACCTCTGCTGTCGAGTTCACGTAGCAGACGGCCTTTGCGCCGGGGTGCTTTGCCTTGAGCTCTCGAAGTTGCGCGCCCGTTATCATGTCTGCCATGGGGCAGCCGGCGGTCGGGTCGGGGATTAGGACGGTCTTTTCTGGGTTCAGTATCGCCGCCGTCTCGGCCATGAAGTAGACGCCGCAGAAAACTATCACATCGGCGTCGACCTGCGTCGCCCTGCGCGCGAGCTCGAGCGAGTCGCCGGTGAAGTCTGCGGCATCCTGTACTTCTGCGCGGCAGTAGTTGTGCGCGAGTATTACCGCATTGCGGCTTTTCTTTAGGCGTTCTATCTCTTCGTTCATTGCCGAATATTATACCAAAATTATGCTCCGCCACTTTGCCCATTGGCCCATGTCTTTCATGTATTGCAGAATATGACAAGTGAAAATGAAATTGCTTTGCTGGCGTTCCTGTTGATTTTGCATGTGCCAGAAGTTGAGATTGAGAGGTTCAATCCCAGCGAAAAGCGCAAGTGCAGAACTGCACAAAGCCGTTCTTTATGGTATAATGCTGTCAATGGACGGCGATTGGCGAGAGACGCTAGTCCCCGGAAGCATTTTCGGGAACCTGCGCATTGTGAAGCGGCTTGGCTCGGGCGGCATGGGAGTGGTTTTCCTTGCCGAGAACCCGACGGGGGCCAAGTGCGCCCTAAAGGTCCTCGCTCCGTCAGACGCTTCCGACGAAGGACGCTTCGAAGAACGCTTCAAGAACGAGGCGCAGTTTGCGCTCAAGACCCGTCACCCGAATTTCGTAGAGGTGTGGGACGCGGGGCGCGACGCTGCGACTGGGCTTTACTACCATGTCATGGAGTATCTTTCGGGCGGTTCGCTCAGGGAACTCGTGGCCGAGTCCAAGGACGGTCTCCCGATCGAGAGGGCTGTTTCGATCGCGCGCGATGTCGCGCATGCGCTCGTTCACATCGAGCGCAACGGAATGGTGCACCGCGACATAAAGCCCGACAACGTCCTCTTTACGGCCGATGGCGTCGCCAAGCTTGCGGACTTCGGCATATCGCGTTTCGAAACGAGCGACGACGTCCATGCGACGCGCGCGGCCGCGGTGATCGGGACGCCTGCCTACATGGCCCCCGAGCAGATGATCGACTCCCACGACGTCGACATAAGGGCCGACATCTATTCCTTTGGCGTTATGCTTTATGAGCTTCTTGCGGGGCGCAGGCCTAACGCGGGCGAAAACGCGATGAACACCCTCGCAAAGGCGATAGAGGGTTTTTCGTTTGCCGATGTTCGCGAGCTGCGGCCCGACGTTCCCTCCGCGCTTGCGGAGCTCGTCTCCGACATGACGCTTCCGAACCCCGACGACAGGCCGGGTTCCGCTGCGCTCGTGCTAATGCGAATAGTAAAACTTGTCGACACCAGCGAAGACGGTACGACAGAGGCGGCGGCAGCCCAGGCCAAGCTCCCTTGGTATCGCGATCGCGGCGTCTTGTATGCGGCGACTGCGATGGCTCTTGCGCTTGAAGCGCTTGTCCTTGCGGTTTTCAGAGCAGTGAGGGGAGGGTAGCCGCCATGCTGTTCGGACTTATGGGAGGAAGGCGCAAGTTCAGGGTCGACGTCGCGTACACGAGCGAACGCGGGCTCGTTCGCAAGGAGAACCAGGACCATGTGATAGCCGACCCGAAGGCGTTAGTGTTCTGTGTCGCGGACGGCATGGGTGGCGGTGATGCGGGTGGCGAGGCGAGCGAAATCATCTGCCGCAATGTCGATTCCGTACTGCATGACTACGCGAGCTTTGCAGACCGCGTGCGGCTTGTCGACGACGCAATAAGGCGCGCCGACGGCGACATACGCTCGGTCGCCGCGTCCGCAGGGTACAGGCAGATGGGCTCCACCGCAGCCGTGCTCGTCAGCGACGGCAAGCGTATCGCCGCCGTCGGCAACGTAGGCGACAGCCGAGTCTATCGATTGCGCGCCGGCCGGCTGCAGCAGATCACCAAGGACCACACGCTTGCCGAGGAACTCACGCAGCATTGTCCGTCGCGTATCACAAAGCCGTTCGCGGACATACGCTCGATTGCTCTCTCCCACGTCCTTACGCGCGCTGTCGGCGTCGGACAGGAGCCGCTCAAGGTCGACTGGCACAAGATCGACGTTGTCGACGGCGATGTCCTGCTTCTTTGTTCGGACGGCGTACATGGTTCCATTTCCCATTCCGTGCTTTTGGACGCAGTGCAGGCCGGCGGCTCGTCCAAGGAGATTGTCGACCGCATAGCCACTCTGGTCGTCGCGAGCGGCGCGCGCGACAACTACTCCGCGATCGTCGTTAAGATCGGAGGCTCGAAGTGAATTTTGGCAAGAAGGAGATATTCCGCGTAGGCGACAGGTTTCGCGGCTACGTTGTGGAGCGTCTTCTCGGAAACGGCTCGCTCGGTGCCGTCTATCTCGTACGGCACGAGGTGCTTGACACGATCTACGCGCTCAAGGCTTTGTTTCCGGAGGTTGCGAAGGAGAACGCCGACTACGTGAAGAGGTTTCTGCGCGAGGCGAAGATTGCGACGCGCATCCGCCACCCCAACCTCGTCGCTGTACACGACTGCGGCTACGACGAGTCTCGAGAGCTGTACTACATCGTGATGGACTATGTGTCTGGCGGGGATCTCAGGCAGGCGCTCGCTTTTGCAGGGCGTTTCGCGCCCGACCGCGCCGTCGAGGTCGTGTTGCAGGTCGCGTCTGCGCTCGATGCCGCGCAGGAATACCACGTAGTCCATCGCGACATAAAGCCCGAGAACATAATGATCCAGCCCGACGGGACGGTGAAGCTTGTCGACCTCGGCATCGCAAAGGCCGACGGACTGCGCGACTCCCTTTGTACCGAGGCGGAAAGCGTGTTTGGCACTCCCGCCTACGTCGCGCCAGAGCAGGCGGTCGACGCTTCGGCCGTAGACGTGCGGGCTGACATCTATTCTCTCGGCGTCGTGCTTTTCGAGATGATTGCAGGGCGCGTTCCCTACGAAGGTCCTAACGCGCCGCAGATACTCGTCCAGACTCTCTCCAACGAGCCGTTTCCGGATATACGCGACATGAATCCCGACGTGAAGCCAGAGCTCGCGATTATCATCAGGCGCATGTGCGTGAAGGAACGTGATAGGCGCATAGCAACTCCCGCGGCGCTCATCGAGGAATTCAGGAAGATCGGCTACCGCCCCAAGGACACTCCGACCCCCGGGGTGAAGTACGGTCGCCGCGCAGATTCCGCGCCGACTGTCGTCAGCATGCGCGCGCTTCTGGAGAAGGGCGCGAACACCGCCGTGGCCGATGGTGATCCACTTGCGTTCGAGACACAGGACGTGGAGATACAGGACTTCGTCGATCGCCTCAAGAGGCGCAAGCGCAAGAGAAAGCTGGCGTCGACGGCGGCAATTGCCGCGGCTGCGATTCTTGCGCTTCTCGTCTTCGCGTGGCTTGTAGGAGTGATGTAGGTTCAAGAAAGGGTTATGGAAAAATGGAAGAGTCTGTTCTCGGTGAGTGGTGCGAGCTTCTGAAGTACGAGTCCGTTGGCTCCGATCCGTCGCGCCTTAAGGAGTGCGTCGCCTGCGCGTCGTGGCTCCGCAAATGGCTGATGAAGCTGGGCTTCACGGCCGAAATGCTCTACCCTGGCGAGGGATCCCCTGCGTCGGAAGGATCGCTTCCTCCGCCTGTCCTGTACGCCGAGCGTAATGGTGACGAGGGCTCTTCGACCGTGCTTGTCTATGGCCACTATGACGTGCAGCCGCCGGATCCCCTCGACGAGTGGCGTACGCCGCCTTTTGAGCCGACGGTCGTTGACGGTCGTGTATACTGCCGCGGCGCAAACGACGACAAGGGCCAGACGTTCGCCTTGCTCTGCGGTCTTCGCGACTACCTCGCGTCAGAAGGCCGCAAGATCAACATCAAGATCGTCCTCGACGGCCAGGAGGAGTCAGGCAGCAAGTCGCTTTCCGATCTCGTTCCCTCGCTACGCCGCCGCCTCGCCGCAGACGTGCTGCTCGTCTGCGACACGTCTGCCGCTCCCGATTTGAGGCCGGCGATCATCGCAGGCCTTCGCGGAATATCCCATTTCACCGTGCGCCTTTCAGGCCCGAATCGCGACCTTCACTCTGGCGAATACGGCGGCATTTCGCCAAATCCCGCCCAGGGCATAGCGGAGCTCATGGCGAGTCTCCATCTTCCGGACGGGTCGATTGCTGTCGCCGGGTTTAGCGACGGAATCGAGAACCCGACGCACGACGAGCTTTCGACGGCCGAGATGTTCGGACCTTCCGACGAGACGCTTGCCGAGGATATTGGCTGCGATCCGTGCGGAGGCCAGACTGGCAAGACGCTCGTCCAGCGTAACTCCTTCGAGCCGACAATCGAGGTGAACGGCATCCATTCCGGCTATGGCGGCCCTGGGTCGAAGACGATTATACCTTCGTCTGCTTTCGCGAAGATTTCGATGCGTCTTGTTCCAGGCCAGTCGCCGCGCGGCGCATTTGCCGCGGTGCGTGCGCATCTCGAGGACAGGTGCCCTAAGGGGATGAAACTTGCGTTCGAGGATGTGGTCGAAGGTTCTGCGGCGTTTCGCCTGCCGCTGTCCTCGCCGCTCTTCCGGCTTGCGGCCGATGTCCTTTCCGAGATGGATCCGCGCGGTCCTGCGTTTCAGTGGTGCGGGGCGTCCATTCCGGTTTTGTCTCTCTTGCGCGAGGCGTCTGGCGCTGCTCCCCTCATCGTTGGCTGGGGGCAGGCGGAAGACCGCATCCATTCCCCGAACGAAAGCTATTCCTTGGCGCAGTTCGACAAGGCGCGCGAGTGGGCGAAGAAAATCCTTGCGGCGCTTTAGGACATGGGAGAGATCGCAAAGATACGAATCGTAGAGGACGACGCGACCATTCGCGCGCTTCTCGAAATGGCGCTTCTCGGCGCGGGGTACAGCGACGTCGTGTCGTCTCCGCGCGGCGACGATGGGCTCAAGATGGTGGTGCGCGACAAGCCCGATCTCGTGCTGCTCGACGTGATGCTCCCGGGGCTCGACGGCTTTTCAATCGCGAGACGAATCCGCGAGACTCCTGCGCTCGCAGCGACGCGCATCGTCATGCTGACGGCGCGTACCGCGAGCGAGGACATCGTGCGCGGCCTCGAGGCTGGTGCAGACGACTATGTCACGAAGCCGTTCGACAGGAAGGTGTTGCTTGCGCGGGTAAAAGCGGTTTTGAGAAGGGGGCTACCTGTTACCGAAGGGAT
Source organism: Kiritimatiellia bacterium (assembly GCA_017547265.1). The sequence continues at coordinate 7,464 of JAFYQC010000236.1, forward strand.
GGACTTTGACGGGCTTAAGATCGACGAGGGCTCTCGCATTGCCACGCTTCGTGGGAAAGCGCTTGACTTGACGCCGGGCGAGTTCGATTTGCTCGTCCGCCTAGTCGCGCACAGGGGGCGCGTATTCGCGCGGCCGCCCGATGAGCGCACTGTTGACGTTCAGGTGGCGAAGCTCAGGCAGAAGCTTGGCAAGTGGAGCGACCATATCGAGACTGTGAGAGGCGTTGGGTATAGGGTTGGTTAGGAGTCGTAACCGCCCCTTGCGGGTGGGCGCGACCCATGGGGAAGCGACCGAGCCGAGCGGAGCGAGTGCCGAGGGGTCAGTAGTCAGGAGTCAGTAGTTGGAGTTTAGAGCGGAATGAAATTTGGAAGGATATTTTCTTCTCTTGCGCCGTACCTTGCGGCGGCGGCGTTCGTGTTCCTGATGCTTGCGTTCTATGTTAGCATCAGAGTCTACAAGCTTTCTGTCTACATGGACGCGAAGCGTGAACTTGAGACGCGCGCCGAGCTCGCGGCGATGACTCTGGCCGAGCCTCTGCGCACTCAGGATTTCGCGGCCGTGCGCGCATTCGGCGACGTGTGCCGTGAGCGCGGATATGAGCTTTCAGTTCGGGCAAGCGGCGGAGGACGCATTTTCGACACGAGGCGAAACCACGACGACTCCGCGGATCGTTGGCTGAGTGCGGAAGCGTCGAGCGGTGAATACGTAGTCTGGCTTATCCGCTCTCGCAAGGAAGTGTTCGCTCCTTTCCGCCGCACGTACCGGCTATTCGTCCTTGCCGCTCTCGCTGGCGCAGCGGGAGTGTTTGTCTTTTTCTTCGCGCTCTATCGCCAGCGTGTCAGGATTCGCGAACTCGCGCGGACGGAAAAGTTTCGCCGCGAGTTCGTGGCCGACGTCTCGCATGAAATCAAGACTCCGCTCACCGGCATCCTCGGCGCGGCGGAGATGCTTTCCGAGGGCGGAGCGTCAGAAGCGCAAAAGCCACTTCTTTCGATGATATCAAAGGAGTCGACGCGGCTTAACGCACTTGTCCAGCAGATTCTCGATCTCGCGCGGCTCGAACGCGAAGGGGAGGCGCTTGACCTTGCCGAAACCGATCTCGTCGACCTTGCGAGGGAGAGTGTCGACTTGATGCGCCCTCGCGCCGAAGTCGCTGGAATCGCTTTGTCGTTTGTCGCGCCAGAAGCGCCCTGTGTCGCGAAGGTCGACGCGCGGTTAATAGGCGAAGCGATTGGAAATCTCGTATCCAATGCAATTCGCCATTCTGGTTCGCCAGATGTTGCCGTTTCTGTTTCGCGCACGGCGCACGGTTTCGACATAACGGTTGAAGATCACGGCGTCGGAATTCCGCCCGAGCACGCGGAACGTGTCTTCGAGCGTTTCCACCGTGTCGACCCTGCACGCGCTGCGGAATCTGGCGGCGCGGGGCTCGGTCTCGCGATAGCCCGTCGCATAGCGCGTCTCCATGGAGGCGATATTGTCCTTTCTGCTGTCGTTCCATCTGGCGCGCGGTTCGTCCTTTCCCTTAGGGGTTGTCGTTCCGACCTAGATGGCAGGTGAAACGGTTTTTTTGTATAATTCAGGAAAAGGAGAGAGTAAAATGGTTCAGATCAATAGGCGTGATTTCGCGAAAGGGGCGATGGGCCTCTTCGGCTGGGGAATGTTTGCAGGCGGCTTTGGCGGCTGCAGCTTGCTTTCGAAGCGCTCTGGCCCGAATCTCGTGATCGGCACCATAAGCGACATCCACATTCGTCTCTCCCGCAAGGACGGCGAGAACACCTTTTCTGGCTCTGAGAAGTTTCGCGAGACGCTGGAGTGGTTCCGCGACCAGGGAGTTGACGGCGTCACGATAAGCGGCGACCTCGCAGACTGCGGCTTTATAGAGGAGCTTGAAGAAGTCGGAAGGGTATGGCGCTCCGTATTCCCGAATGACAAGGCCCCTGACGGGCGGCATGTCGAGCGGCTTTTCGTCTACGGCAACCACGACTGGGAGGGCTTCAAGTACGGCGGCGGTGCTGGCAAGAAGATTTTTGGCGACGACTTCGAATCGCATACGATTCGCAAAGACCTCGCGGCGGCGTGGAAGAAGGCGTTTGGCGAGGAATATTCGCCTGTGTGGCGCAAGGAAGTGAAGGGATATACGTTCATCGGCGGCCATTGGATTGCTGACTACTGCAGGGGCAGGGGAGAGATCGGCGTTCCGCAGACGCCTGAATGGTTTAAGGAGAACGGAAAGACTATAGATCCCTCGAAGCCGTTCTTTTACCTCCAGCATCCGCCGCCGAAGAACACTTGCCACGGCCCGCATCTCTGGGGTCGAGACGACGGCCGCTTGACCGAGACGCTGTCACAATACCCCAACGCGATTGCGATAACGGGCCATTCTCATGCATCACTCACGATCGAGCGTGCAATCTGGCAAGGTACGTTCACCGCAATCGACGCAGGTTCGCTTAGCTATACAGGCGGCGAATGTGGCGACAGCTATCCGTATTGGCGCGAGAACGACAACAGCGGCGAGAAGTACTCTGTCGACAATGCCAAGAAGATCATGCCTCGTCTGTATACAAGGGACGGGCACCAGGGTCTTCTCGTCCGCGTCTACGACGACTGCATAGTGTTCGCGCGTCGCGATTTCGAGAGCATGAGCAAGCTTGCGGAGGACTGGGTAGTGCCGCTTCCTGCGAAAGACCCGATGCCGTTCACTTTTGAGTCTCGTATTGGCGGAAGCGTTGCGCCGCAGTTCCCGGCAGGTGCCACGCTTGCTGCCCGCATTACGACCGGAAAGAACCGAGGCGGCGGCAACGTGAAGTCCGAGGAGCGCCGTGTTCTCGAAGTGACCATCCCCGTCGCGAACCGTCCGGGTGCTGGCAGGGTCGTAGACTACGCCGTCGAAATCTCCGGCAAGGACGGCGGAATAGACAGGAAGCTCGCGTTCGCCGAGGGCTACCACAGGGCGCCTGAAAGCAAGGTGGCGAACACGCCGCTGGTGTTCCTCGTTGACGCCGACCTTCTCAAGTCGAAGGGCGACCTCTTGATAAAGGTCGTGCCTCGCAACGGTTTCGGGGTTGCAGGCGAGGCGCTTGGCTGTCGACTGCCCGCCATTGACGAGAAGCCCAAAAATGAGGTATAATATTATCTCATTTAACGAAAGGAAAGAAAAATGCCTATTCTCATCGGTTTCCTCTATGTGGTAGAGGTTCTTGTCTGTATCCTTCTGGCGATGGTCGTCATGCTTCAGAAGCCGAAAGAAGGCGGCCTTGGCGGCGCGTTCGGCGGAGGAATGCTCGAGGCGTCTCTCGGCGCCGACGCTGGCAACGTCCTCATTCGCACGACGGCGATCCTCGGCGCTATCTTCCTTCTCAACACGCTCGTTCTCGCGCGTCTTACTTCGACCGTCCACTCCCGCAGCCTGATGGCTCGCGAAGCGGAGCCCGCGGCCGAGACTGCGCCTGCGCTTCCTGCGGCACCCGAGCTCCCGGCCGTTCCCGAAGCGCCTGCTGCGCCTG
>JAFYQC010000237.1 GCA_017547265.1 Kiritimatiellia bacterium
CCCTTCAGCACCGCGACGGCGATGTTGACGGCCATCCCGGCGTATGTGACGCGCCGGACCTCGCGAACCGTCCTGTTCTCTGAAGCAATGGTTTCCACTGGCGTAGATTATACCAAAAAAAGGGAACGACGAGGGCCGCCGGCGACCGGCGGCCCTTGCGTTGTGCCTTGTGAAAAGGCGGCGAGCTTACTTCGCGATGACGCGGGCCATCTCGACGACCTTGTTCGAGTAGCCCCACTCGTTGTCGTACCACGCGCAGACCTTGACGAACGTCGGGTCGAGCTGGATGCCGGCCTTGACGTCGAAGACGGAGGTCTTGGACTCGTTGCGGAAGTCGGTGGAGACAACGGCCTCGTCGGTGTAGCCGAGGACGCCCTTGAGACCGCCGGCGGCGATATCGGTCTCGCTCGCCTTCTTCATCGCCGCGCAGATCTCCTCGTACGTCGCGGGCTTCTCGAGCTCGGCCGTGAGGTCGACGAACGAGACGTCAGACGTGGGAACGCGGACGGACATGCCGGTGAGCTTGCCGTTGAGCGCCGGGAGAACCTTGCCGACGGCCTTCGCCGCGCCCGTCGAGGACGGAATCATGTTCTCGAGGATGCCGCGGCCGCCGCGCCAGTCCTTCTTGGACGGGCCGTCGACGGTCTTCTGCGTCGCGGTAGCGGCGTGGATCGTCGTCATGAGACCGCGCTTGATGCCGAAGGTGTCGTTGAGGACCTTCGAGATCGGCGCGAGGCAGTTCGTCGTGCAGGAGGCGTTGGAGATGATGTCCTGGCCGGCGTAGGTGGTGTGGTTGACGCCGTAGACGAACATCGGGGTCGCGTCCTTGGAGGGAGCGCTCATGATGACCTTCTTGGCACCAGCCTGGATGTGCATGCGGGCCTTCTCGTCCGTGAGGAAGAGACCGGTGGACTCGACGACGATCTCGGCGCCGACCTCGTCCCACTTGAGCTGGGTCGGGTCCTTCTCCGCGGTGAGGCGGATCTTCTTGCCGTCGACGATCATCGTGTTGCCCTCGACCTTGATTTCCTTCTGGAACGTGCCGTGGACCGAGTCGTACTTGAGCATGTACGCGAGGTAGTCAGGATCGAGGAGGTCGTTGATGCCGACGATCTCGACGTCGCTGAAGTTCTCGACTGCCGCGCGGAAAACCATGCGGCCGATGCGGCCGAAGCCGTTGATACCAATCTTGATAGCCATTTTGTTTTACTCCTTGTGTTGTTGTTTGTTAGATTTCAGTTTGAATTATTTCTTCTTCGCAGCCTTGGTCGCCTTGACGACCTTGCCGGCCTTGATGCAGCGGGCGCAGACGGTCATGCGCTTCGTGTTGCCCTTTCCATCCGTCGCGCGGACGGTCTGGAGGTTCGGGAGGAAGCGACGCTTCGTGATGCCGGTCGTGTGGAGACCGATGCCGCCCTTGTACTTCGGCGAACCCTTGCGGACGACGACATTGCCGACCGAAGGCCCCTTGCCGCAGATTTCACAGACTCTTGACATTTTCGTGTTCCTTTCGTCTGGGGGTTAGTTGGACTCGCCGGGCTGCCACTCGACGTTGGCGAAGGCGTTGTCGAACGCGGCGGAAAGACCGCCGAGCGACTCGCTGCCGGCCGTCTTCGTGGAGGTCGTCGCGGGCGTTTCGCCTGCGGCCTCTGCCTCGAGGGCCTTGATTTCGTCCTCGGTCATCGACATCGCGCGGATGGAGAGGCCGATGCGGCGCTCTGCGCGGTCAACCTTGACGACCCTGGCCTCGACCTCCTGGCCGACGTCGAGAGCGTCCTTGACCTTCTCGACGCGCTGGTCGGAGATCTGGGAGATGTGGACGAGACCGTCAACGCCGTCCTCGAGCTCGACGAACGCGCCGAACGAGGCGACCTTGGAGACCTTGCCCTTGACGACCATGCCGACCGGGTACTTGGTGGCGATTTCCGTCCACGGATCGGTCTGGGCCTGCTTGAGGCCGAGAGAGATGCGCTGCTCCTTCGGGTTGACGTCGAGAACGACCGCCTCGACTTCCTGGCCCTTCTGGAGGCACTCCGACGGATGGTTGATCTTCCTGGTCCAGCTCATGTCGCTGACGTGGATCATGCCGTCGATGCCCTCTTCGAGCTCGACGAACGCGCCGTACGCCGTGAAGTTGCGAACCTTGCCCTTGACCTTCGAGCCGACCGGGAAGCGGTCCTGGACCGTGTCCCAGGGGTTCGCCTGGGTCTGGCGGATGCCGAGGGCGATCTTCTGGTTCTCGACGTCGATCGAGAGAACGACGACCTGGACTTCATCGCCGACGTTGAGCATATCGCTCGCGCGGGCGACGCGCTTGGTCCAGCTGAACTCGGAGATGTGGACGAGACCCTCGATGCCGGGGGCGATTTCGACGAACGCACCGTAGGCGGCGAGATTGACGACCTTGCCCTGCACGCGCGCGCCGACCGGGAACTGGTCCTGGATGGCGTCCCACGGATTGGGCATGGTCTGCTTGAGGCCGAGCGAAACGCGCTCGCGCTCGCGGTCGACGTCGAGCACCATGACGTCGAGCTCCTGGCCGACCTTGATGATCTCGCTCGGGTGCTTGATGCGCGCCCAGCTCATGTCGGTGATGTGGAGAAGACCGTCGATCGCGTCCTCGATGGAGACGAACGCGCCGAAGTCGGTGATGTTCTTCACGCGGCCCTTGCGGATCTCGCCCTTCTGGAGCGAGGCGAGGAGCTCGGCCTTCTTCTCGGCCTGGACGCCCTCGATGAGCTCGCGACGCGAAACGATGAGGTTGCGCCTCTCGTTGGAAATCTTGATGACCTTGAAGTCGTAGGTCTGCCCGACGTAGGGCTCGAGGTCCTTGACGGGGGCGACTTCGATCTGGCTGCCGGGGAGGAACGCCTCCACGTCGTCGATCTGGACGAGGAGACCGCCCCTGACCGCGCTCTTGATCGTGCCAGTGACGACGCACCCTTCGACGTAGCGCTCGAGGATCTTCTCCCAGCGGATCTTTTCGTCCGCGGCGCGCTTGGAGAGGACGACCATGCCGGTCTTGTCGTTCTCGAGCTCGCGGAGCATTACGGTTACCTTGTCGCCGGGCTTGACTTCGGCGCCTTCGCCGAATTCGGAGATGTCGATCGACCCCTCGGACTTATAGCCGATGTCGATAAAGACTTCGTCGCCCTTGATTGCGCTGACGGTGCCTTCAACGAGGCTGCCGTTCTTGAACTTCGACTCCTGCCCTGCCTGGGCGAGAAGCTCCGCCATCGCGGCGGACTTTTCTCCCTTGGGAGTCGGCTTTCTGATTGCCATTTGTTCTTTACTTTAGTTTGTTAGTGTTCGCGGTTTTCAGCCGCGTCCGCCCCGTCTTTGGGCGCGGAGTTATATAGTATACCAAAAACCCTTGTGGGGATGCAATCGGGCTTTTTGGCGTTTTTAGCGCTTGCCGCCGGCGAGAGTCTCGGCGCAGTTGAGGTAATAGGCGCGAATGCGCTCGTAGGCGTTGATTACGTCAAGCTCGCCCAACACGCGGATCGACGAACCGGGATCCTCGGGTCCGACGCGGCCGAGCTGGATGCGGCGGCACTCGCGGATGTACGCGTGGATCTCAGACGAACGCTTCTGCAGGGGCTCAAGGTCGAAGGGAGTGCGCGGCGAGCGAATGAGGGGCGTTATGTCGGCCGCGAACGACGCCACCTTGTCGTGGACATCGAGAAGGAGCGCCACGGACTGCTCGGACATCTTCTGGCCCTGCTTCCTGAGGCGCTTCACGACCTTGAGCACCTGGGCGCACTCGTCGGAGACCGACTCAAGCTCGTCCGTGAGCCTGAGGAGACGCTGCGCGCGCTCGGCGACGTCGCGCGGGAGACGCTTCGACATCATGCTGCCGAGGAATTCGGTGACCTCGCGCTGGACATTGTCGAGAATGTCTTCGCGGTGGACTATGTGCTTCTCGGGCCCGTCGTCATCCTCGGTCTCGCCCGAGAGCACCTTGCGGGCGCAGTCGAGAAGCTCGAGGTTGGAGCGCTTCATGAAGTCCACTTCGAGAAGCGCCTGGTCGCACGCGAGGACGGGCGATATCTTCGCGCCGAACCGGAGCGCGGAAAGGTGCGGCTTTTCGTCCTCGGGCTGCGGTACAAGACGCTCGACGAGGCGGCAAAATGGCTTCACGATCGGGAAGAAGATAAGCCCGCGGCAGACGGCGAAGAGCGTGTCCGTCACGGCAATCGCGGCCATCGTATGCGGGTTGCCGACCTCGTCGCACCCGGGGAAAAGCATCTTGCCGAACCACACGAAGAAGCCGAAGAACCAGATAAGGACTATCGAGCCGAGGAGGTTGGAGAGCGTATGCGAGAGCGCGGTGCGGCGGGCATCCGCGGTGCCGCCGATTGCGGCGATCCAGCCGGTCGCCGTAGTGCCGATGTTCGCGCCAAAGAGGACGGCTATCGCGACTTCATAGGTTATGAGCCCCTGGGCGGCGAGCGCCATGGCGATGGCTATCGTAGCGGCCGAGGACTGGACAACCGCCGTAAATACCATCGCGACCGCGGCGACAGCGAAAACGCCGGAAATCGACTTCGCGGAAAGGCGCGTAAACATCGCGGCGACTTCGGGATCCTCGCGGATGGGGGAAACGCCCTTCGACATGAAGTAAAGCCCGAGGAAAACAAGCCCAAGGCCGATTATGGTGAGGCCCAGGTTGTGGACCCTCTCGCCCCTGAGGAAGAAGTACAGGATTCCGCCAAGCCCGAGACCGAGGAAGCCGAGGAGCTGGGGATCGGGCGCGTAGGCGATGATCCAGATTGTCGCCGTAGTGCCGATGTTCGCACCAATCAAGACGGCAAACGCCTGCGGGAGAGTCATGAGCGCCGTCGAAACGAAGCCGACAAGCATCACGGTGATGATCGACGACGACTGGACGATCATCGTGGAGACAATGCCCGAGCCGATGCCGACAATGCGGTGGCTCGTCGCCTTGGCCATGAACTTGCGAAGCCCCCCGCCGGCCGTCGCCTGGAGACCCTCGGAAAGATGCTTCATCCCGAGGAGAAATATCCCAAGTCCGCCAATCAGCGGAGGCAGGATGGCAAGGGACATGCTCATGTGCCGGGCTCTTCCTCCTGGCCCTGCTTGTGCTCCTTGCCGTCACCGATGCCAAAGACCTTCTCGACCTTCCAGGGATAGAACATGCCGTACATGCCGATTACGGCGATGACATACATGAGAACTACGAGCAAGTGGATCGGCGCAAAGCCGCTTTCAGGCACCATAAGCCGCGTAAACCTGAAGACTGTCGCGGGCAAAAGCATGAAAATGCCCATTATTGCGCGCGTAATGAGGTGGGGGCGCATCCAGAGGAAAGTAAGGACGGTCAGAACGGCCGCAAGAATCCAGACGAAAAGACCGCCCGTGCGCTCCTTCATGAGAATCATGTCAAACACGTCGATTCCGATCGTGTCGCACTCAAACGCCGTCCAAAACCAAGCGACGGCGGTCAAAACCGCCGCCAAGACATCTGCGCTTTTCTTATTCATCATCAGAAAAGTTGGAGGTGGGTAGCGGAGTTGAACCGCTGTAAGCGGATTTGCAGTCCGCTACCTAACCGCTCGGCCAACCCACCTATGGTTTGAACCAAACTGAAGATAGTATATCAGTTTTCGCCCGCGACTGTCAATAGAGCACCTTGACGATGGCCTTGCGAACGCGCGTGCCGGGAACGTCGGTGTGACACGGGGCGTGGGCGACGAACGGCTCGAAGATGATACACTCACCTGGCTTTACTGGCTGCATCGGGCACTTTGCGTCGAAAAGCGCGCCATCGCCCTTATCGTCAAAAGGACCGTTTGCGACTTCCTCGGGAAGATCGGGAACGCCAAAAAGCTCCGTACCCGTGATCGGCGCCTGGACGTCGACATAGCGCTTGTGGAACTCCGGGCGCTGCACTTCGCCGATGGGCTTCAAGTCGTTTTCGCAGATTATCGCATAGACGCGGTCGCCGTCGATTTCTTGCCTTCCGAGCGGCAGATCCTTGAGATCGGGCCTACGCAAAAACTCGAACGCCTTTGCGTACTTTTCTCCGAGCGCCGCAACTGCGGCATCGTCGTCTATCCTGATGAGCTTGGCGTTGTTCATGTGTTGTCCTCCTTTTTTGTTACGAAGCGAATATGCGCTTCACTTCCTTTTTGAAGTCCTTGTCGTCCGTGCGCACCTCGATGCGCCGGATGTCACCGCGGAAGCGCGCCATCTTGAGAAAGTCGCAGATGAACTTGTCGGCGCGATGCGCGCCTACGCCGCCAGTGTATGAGACACGCACCCTTCCTTCGACGGTCGACGACGCGCGCGGTCCGTCGAGAACGATCCATACAAAATCAGACGAATGCTCCGCGACGTGCGCCTTCGCCTGCGCGATGAGTTCGGCGCGGTCCTTCGCGACTTTGTTTGCGCCGAGGATCATGTTCCAACCGTCGACGATGACGAGCCGTCCGTCAGGCGGCAGCGAGGCGAGGTCGTTTGCAGCGAGAACGGCGAGGTCAAAGTGCGCGAAGAGCATTTCGTTCTCGGTCTTGAGCCGAAGGTTTTCGGCGGCGGCCTTGGTGAGCGCCGTCTGAAGTTCGCGAACGCGCACGAGCCGCGCCGCCTCGATCATGTCCTGTGCATTCACGAAAGCACCCCCGATGCATAGCGGTCGTGGCCGGCGAAGTCCTTCTCGATCTTCACTTCGCCAAAGCCATAGTCGGCCATGAGCTTCGCGAGCGCCGCACCCTGGCCCTCGCCTATCTCGAAGAACACCGCCCCTCCCGGCTTAAGTATGTTTAACGCGTCGCCGAGATAGCGGTCGTAGAAGTCGAGCCCCGTAACGCCGCCATCGAGCGCAAGGCGTGGCTCGTAGTCGCGGACGCGCGGATCGAGCGTATCGCATACGGAGCTTTCGATATACGGCGGGTTTGAAACTATCACGTCGACGCATTCCGGCTCGTCGAAGTCGTCAAGCCCGTCGGCAACCGCGAACTTCACCCTTTCCGCAAGTCCGCACTTAGCGGCGTTCTCCTGCGCGAGCGCGATTGCGTCCTCCGAAACGTCCGTTCCGAGAAACGCCGCGTCGCCCGTGAACTCCTGCGCGAGCGAGAGGACTATCGCGCCGGTGCCAGTGCCAACATCGACGACTACTGGCGGGAGAGAAGTGTTTGAGTGTTTGAGTGTTTGAGTTGTGAGTTTGTTGAGATGCGCGAGAACGCGAGTGACGAGTTCTTCAGTCTCGGGGCGGGGAATAAGCGCGCGGCGGTCGCACTTCAGCGTGAGGTGGCGGAAATCCCACTCGCCTATGACGTACTGGACCGGCTCGCCGTTTGCAAGCCGCGCCATTCCGCGCCGCATCGCCTCGAGCCATTTCTCGGGGACTTCCTTCTCGAGATGCGAGGCAAGTGTGCCGCGCCCCGTCTTGAGAAGACGCGCGGCGAGAAGCTCGGCCGCCACCTGCGCATCAGGCACGGCCTTCGCCTGAAGATAGGCGCCCGCCTTGGCAATCGTCTCACGCCAAATCACGGCACTCCCCACCTGCTATAGACGCAAGTTCTGACATCTGGCATGACTTCAGCGGACCTTCTCGACAATCTTGCGGTGCGCCTCGCGCAACACGGCAGGATTGTACTTGAGGACCTTGCGGTCGTAGGTGAGCAGCCCGTTTATCTCGATCTCGACATCGGTCGTCTGCGTGTATACGGAGCCGCCAAGCCCCTTCTCCGCGAGAAGCCCGAGTTTCTCCATAAGCCCGAGATACGTCTTTTCAAGTCCCTCGCGCGTCTTCGTGTCCGCAATGCCGCCGTAGCCCCAGCTGCCCTTGGCCTCTTTCCAGAGATGGCCCTCAACGGGATGGCCGAGCCCGCCGAACTCTCCGAGGAAGCTCACGCGACGGTCATTGACGGGGAACATGTCGGGACCGCGGTAGAGATGCAGGTCGACAGTGTCCGCCGCCTCGCACTCGCCTTCAGGCTTGTGCTTCGACCAAACGCGATCGTTCCACGCCCAGCCCTTAGGCAGAAGATGTCCGCCCTCCCAGTCCCAGCATCCGCTCGGACCGTTGACGAGGCGCGTCGGATCGTGGCGGCGCGTGAAGTCGAGCATCGAGTGGGTGAGGAACTCGCCCGGCTGCGACCAGCCCTCGTTGTACGGATTCCACATTACGATGGACGGGAACGTCTGGAGATCGTCCATCATCTCCTTCATCTCCTGGCGCTCGAGCCAGTAGCGCTTCACCGTATCGGCCTTCAGGGGCGAGATCGACCTGCCGTCGCCGCTCGGAAGGTCCTGTATGACGAGTATGCCAAGACGATCGCACATCGCGTAGTACTGCTGGGGCTCGACCTTGATGTGCTTGCGGAGCATGTTGAAGCCGCAGTCCTTCAGCACCTTCACGTCGTATTCCATCCCCTCCTCGGACGGCGGGGTAAGAAGCCCGTCGGGCCACCATCCCTGGTCGAGGGTGCCGATCATGAAGTAGGGCTTGTTGTTGAGGAAAAACCTGAGGATGCCATTCGAGTCCTTGCGCTTCTCGATCTTGCGCATGCCGAAATAGCCCTTCACCACGTCCTTGCCGTACTTCGCCGTGAAGTTGTAGAGGTCGGGAGACTCCGGGCTCCAGAGCTTGAAGCCTGCCGGCATCTTCACAACGACCTTGCCGTCGCCCGCGAACTCTCCGACGCCGTCAACTGACACCGTCACACGATCGGCGCCGCGTCCAACGAGGCGGAAGTCGAGCGTCGCCGTGCCTTTGTCAATGTCCGTCACCACAGTGTACTTCTCGATGCGGCACTCAGGCACAGCCTCCATCCACACCGTCTGCCAGATGCCGGAGACGCGCGTGTAGAAGCAGCCAGCCGGCTTGAAGCACTGCTTGCCGCGAGAGTTGATGAAGTCGTCCGTCGGATCCCACACGCAGACGGTTAGATCGTTCTCGCCCTTCTTCACGTAGTCGGTGATGTCGAGCGTAAACGGATTCTGCCCGCCTTCGTGCGGAACGTCGGTCACCTCGTCGTGCCCGATGAAGACCATCGTGCGGAAGTCGACGCCACCGAAGTGGAGGAGTATCCTCTCGCCCGGCTGCAGGTCGCATTCGATCTTGCGCGTGTACCAGAGGAACTCGTCTGGCTTCAAAAGCCGCCCCACGCCGGAAAGCGCACTCTCGATCGCGAACGGCACGAGGATCTTCCCGTCCCACTGCGTCGGCCGACCGGGAGTGTTCGTCACGCTCGTCACGGCATAGTCCCATTTGCCGTTCAGGTTCGTCCAGTTCTCGCGAACCATCTGCGGGCGGGGATACTCGCGCCAGGCGTTTTCAGGGGTGACTTTTTCTCCGAACGAAGTCATCATCGCGGCCGCAACAATCAAACCGACCATTAGCACCCTTCCTTTCCTTTTCGTTTGTCCGGCGATCCGCCTCGGGACACGTCTATGTTCATATTATAGCATATCCCCAGACCATCTTACCGCCCGAGCTGCAACTTGCAACCGATCAGAACAGGTTCGTAAACCAACTCCCACCGGCAGTAGACTTGTAGCCGACCCACGGCTTGCCGCCAGCGAGGACCTGGCGTGTCTTTTCGTCGAAAGTGGCGCGCATTCCAGTGCGGAGCGCGGCATTTGCCATGATGAGCGCGATGGCGTGACTGTAGCCCGCCTCGACGGGCGCGTGCGGATCCTTGCGGTCGCGTACGCACTCCATCCAGTTGCGCATATGCGCCGACGTGAGAGCGTCTCCACCCGTGTTTGCAGACGTGACGACCTGCTCTTCGGGCGCAGGAAGCGGCTCGCTCGTCGGATTCGCGTTCTCGACGCCCTCGTTAGTGACGCAGCCAGAACCGAGATCAATGCAACCAGCCGGCCCAAAATACTTCTCCGTAGGAGATTCGTTGTTCGGCTTGGAACCGCCGGCGCAGTTTGTCTGGTGCGACTGGAACATGACCTGGAAGCCCTTGCCCTTCACGCCCGATTCGCCGTACTCGAGAAGCGTCGTGAACGTATCGTAGCTCTGGCGCCCGTCGACCCACTGGTATAGGCCGCCCGACGAGACTGCCGTCTTGGGATACGGCTGGCCGAGGAACCAGGCGACCGTATCGATCTGGTGGCACATCCACTGCCCCGGAACCCCCGACGAGAACGGCCAGAAAAGACGGAACTCGAGGTACTTGCGCGGATCGAACGGATATTCCTTTGGATCGCGGTCGAGAAGCCACATCTTCCAGTCGACGTCCTCCTCCTTGAGCGAGGCGATGAGTTTCTCGGAGCGGCGCCAGCGCCTGGGCTGGTTGACGTTCCACGTGAGGTGCACATAGCTGATGTCTCCAAACTTTCCAGCGTCGATGTATTCCTTGGCGGCCATGTACTTCTTGCCGGAACGGCGCTGCGAGCCGATCTGGAGAACGGCGCCTGGATTCATCGCGCCGTTCGCGCGCTTCTCGTTCACGGCGTCCAACAGCATATTCGCAGAATACATGTCCTCGGCGATCGGTTTCTCGCAGTAGGCGTCGCAACCTGCTTCGATCGCGTGTACCGCGTGCTGCGCGTGCTGGAAGTCGGCAGTGGAGATGATGACCGCATCGAGCCCGAGACGTTCCTTGGCCTCGTAAAGCTCTATGTCACTCGAAAACGCCTCGACGTCATGGCCAAGGGCCCGCTCCATCTCCGGCTTCGCGTTATCGTAGAGACGCTTTCTCCAGAGGTCGGCGACGGCGACCATGTCGAAGTTTAGCTCCTTGTTGTGGTGCAGGAAACACGGCAGAAGCGTCTGGCGAAAACGGTCGGAGTAGCCGACACAGGCGACGCGTATCTTGTCGTTTGCACCGGCGGCGTAGAGCGAGGGCCCGTACCCGGCGGCGATTATTCCGGCGAGACCGGCAGCACCCTTGCAGAATTCACGACGATCTATCTTTTCCATCAGACGAGTCCTTTCATTGTTTCAATTGCTGTCTTTGCGTTTTTTGCGAAATCCTTTGCGTCTCCCCAACCGCACTCGCAGCTGACGCCGCCCGAGTAGCCGATGGCCTTAAGTGCGTCGAAATATGGCGCAAGGCGGCGCGTCTCGCGCGGGTCGTGTCCAGGGAACTGACGCGTGCCGTAGTCTGCGACATGGCAGTGCTTCAAGAGCGACCCTGCCTCTACGATTGCCGTCGCAGGGTCTCCGCCCATCATCATGTGGAAGATGTCTGCGAGCTGCATGAGGCGCGGCGAATTGACGTCGCGGCATATCGCGAGACCTTGGAACACGAAGTTGATGATGTTCGATTCGTTGGGCCTGAGCGGCTCGATCACGACGACGGTCGTCTTCAGGTCCGCGACGCGCTTCACGAGTTCGCGGCAGAACTCGGCATACTGCCTCGTTCCCTTCTCGGTGTCTGGGTTATTGCCAGTCGTGAAGTCGCCCGGGACGTTCCTCGCACCACCGGAGCCGAAGACCACAGTCTTTACGCCAATCTCGTCAGCCCGCCTGAGCACTTTCTCCGCATAGTCGAGCGCAGGGGCATGATCGGCATTCGGCCCCGTCAGCCGGAACTTGCCAGGCAGAAAGCCGTTACAGCTCCTTAATGGTAGCGGCCGCTTTGCAATCTCCTCCTTTTGTGTCTGCCACCACGCGTCGTCCTTGCCCGGGTCGAACGCCTCGCCCGCGCTCCATTCCCAGAAGTCATAGCCGAAGTCGCGCATGATCGTGACATCCTCGATGGACGAACGGCACGCACCGAAGAGGATGCGCCCCTTCCCACACTTGCCGTTTGTGAGCCCTGCACAGCCGGCAAGCCCAGCCGCCGCAAGCGAGCCAACCAGAAAATCACGTCTTCCCGTCACTTCGATTCTCCTTCTGCTTCTTGTCTGGAATATGTCATGGCACATTTGTTGCAAAAGACGACATGTCTCCCAGTAAGGATTATTATACCAAAAAAGCCCTTGTGAAAAGGGCATAAAAAAACTATATTCCCCTCGGCGAAGCTGCGACCAACAGGGTCAGACTTGATTACCACAGTAGATTGCCACAGTAGGTTTTCCTTGTCATAGCGGCGTAACTTTTTCGATTCGCCGCTTGCCCTCCTTCAAACGCGCGGTGGGCGACGCGGCTGATCAGGCGACAGCACCGATTTGGAAGATTTATCCTGCAACGTCTCATGTCGAACAGGATATCACAATCTCCCGCTACTGTGATAATTTACTGTGGCAATCAGATCTGACCCTGTAGGTGCCGTAGACAAATCGTGCGCCCACAGGCGCTCTGTCAGCTCTGCGCGCCTTTCGGGTGTCGATGCGTCCGCCGCATAGGGAGCAGGATATCCCGCAGCAAAAGGCCTGACAAGTGCATTCAACAGCGCTTCCGCGTCGCGCGAAACGACAAAGAGCGGTGCGGGAGTGAGCGGAATCTCCGTCTCGCCGTCTTTATCGCAAGGCGGCGCGGCGCGGCGGTTGCCCATCAGATCGACGAACTTAAGGTCGCCGGGATGGCGGACGTCCCCATCCGCCTTGGCGCGTGAGGACACGCGCCCTCCCAATTTCAAACACACCCCCTTCTTCCGCCCAAGCTCAACCTGACGCTCGTTCGTCCAGACCGCCGCGACGCCATAGTCGCCCTGGCGGAAGACGTAAGCGCGCCAATCGTCCCGCTTGACGTCGCCAAGGAACTTGGGCGACGGCAAGAGATGCCCCAGCGTATTCGGCACCATGTTCCACATGAACGGCGACATCGCTGCGTCCGCCACAAGGCGGTGCTGCCACGAATGGCTCGTCATGACGCGCGGCCAGTATTTGAGGTCCATTATGTAGAGCCGCGCCATGGCGGCGGCCTGGAGGAACTCGCGCCAACCAAGATCGAGAGATGCAGGTCCTCCGTTGATATAGACGTCGGCGGAGGATACCGCCCCGAAACGCGGAACGAAAAACGGAAGAACGTTGAAGCCTTCCGAAAACATGACCGGCGCGTCGCCGTAGCCGTACTTCTCCATGCGCGAAAGAAGCTCTGCCGCGTTCTCGTCGCGGTCTGCGTAGCCGAGATACGAGTTGTCGATCGCGTAATATGTATGTATCGCGATGAAATCGTAGCGGAAA
>JAFYQC010000238.1 GCA_017547265.1 Kiritimatiellia bacterium
ACTGGCGTTGATGACGGCTCCAGCGGCTGGCGACAACCTCGCCAGTCGCTGCGCATCGAAAATAGCGCTGTGGGGTCAAGCTCTGACCCCATTTTTTTGGTATAATATCTGCCAATGGAGACAAAATTGACAATAGACACGTCGCGCGTCGACCCCGAGGGCGAGGAACTAGAGGGCGAAGTCGACTGCGTAGACCTTGACGAGCCGTTCGTGAAGCCGTTCGGCGGTGTCCGCTATGTCCTCCATGTCCAGGTCTTTGGCTCGGAACTTCTCGTGAGAGGCCGTCTTGAGCAGGACTTCGACCTCGTGTGCAGCCGCTGCGGCAAGGATTTTGACGATACGATCAAGGTCGAGGACTTCACGGCGTCCTTTGAAATCAGCGAAGATTCGCCCGAGGTCGATTTGACGGAAGAGCTAAGAGAGAGTATAATACTCGCCCTACCGACATACCCGGTCTGCGACGAGACCTGCCCGGGAGTCGAACAGACGGTCGAAATGCCGTCAGACGATCGGTGGAATGTGCTCGACAATTTGAACAAGCAAGGAGAAAGAGAAAATGGCAAGTCCTAAGAATCGTGTGTCCAAGCGCCGTAAACGTGAGCGTGTAGCTTCCCTCGAGAAGCCCATCCTCGCCCAGATCGGCACCTGCCCCGAGTGCGGAGCGGCCGTCCGCTCGCACCGCGCGTGCCCCAAGTGCGGCACCTACAAGGGCCGCAAGGTCGCCGCTGCGGCGAAGTAAGACTCTTCCGGGAGATTTCCGCATATGACGCGGATTGCTCTTGATGCAATGGGTGGCGACCATGCCCCCGGCGAGATTGTCGTCGGTGCGGTAGAGGCCGCCGTCGGGATTCCCTCTGTCAAGGTTCTGCTCGTCGGGCAGCTCGCGCCTATACAGGCCGAGCTCGACAAGCTCCCGAAGGACCTCAAGAAATCGGCACAGCTCGCGATAGAGCGCGGCACTCTCGAGATCGTCCACGCGCCAGACGTTGCGGAGATGGATGAATCGCCGGTCGATGCCGTTCGCAAGAAAAAGGACTGCTCGATCAACGTCGCGATGCGCCTCGTAAAGGAGGGGCGCGCCGATGCGTTCGTGTCGGCCGGCAACTCCGGCGCCGTTGCGACGAGCGCCATATTGACCCTCGGGCGAATCCCGGGCGTCAAGCGTCCCGCAATCGCGACCGTGATGCCCAACAGGACGCCCAAGCGTCCGCTTCTCGTCCTCGACGCCGGCGCAAACATGGACTGCCACCCCGAGTGGCTTGTCCAGTTCGCTATCATGGGCAACGCCTACTCGAAGGCCGTCTTGAAGCGCACGACTCCTGCCGTCGGCCTTATCTCGATCGGTACCGAGGACTGCAAGGGCAACGAGATGACGAAGCAGACCTTCCCGCTCCTCAAGGAAGTGAAGGACCTCAACTTCGTCGGCAATATCGAAGGCAAGGACCTCTACAAGGGCCAGATTGACGTCGCGGTCTGCGACGGTTTCGTCGGCAATGTCGTTCTCAAGACGACCGAGTCGATCGCGAAGGCCATCGGCTATTGGCTCAAGCGCGAGTGCTTCCGCGGACCGTGGCGCGTTCTTGGCGCTATTCTCCTTAAGGGTGCGTTCCGCGCGCTCAAGAAGCAGCTTGACCCCGAGATCTACGGCGGTGCGCCTCTTCTGGGCGTTCCCGGTGCCGTCATCATCGGGCACGGCAGCTCTTCGCACAAGGCAATTTACTACGCCGTAAAGGCCGGCGTCGCTGCGGCGACCAACGACGTGTCTGGGCTAATCGAGAAAGCGATCGCCACGCACGCCGAAGATCAGAAGCAGCAGTAATGAGCGAATACAATTTCTCAGCCATCGAGAAGAAGTGGCAGCGCCACTGGCTCGAAAACAAGACATTTAAGACCGACTCTTCCGCCGAGGGCGAGAAATTCTACTGCCTCGACATGTTCCCGTATCCGTCTGGTGCGGGGCTCCATGTCGGCCATCCCGAGGGATATACCGCGACCGACATTCTCTGCCGCTACAAGAGGATGAAGGGCTTCAACGTCCTTCACCCGATGGGCTGGGACGCGTTCGGCCTTCCCGCCGAGCAGTACGCCGTCGAGACTGGCACCCACCCCGCCATCACGACGAAGAAGAACGTCGACCGCTTCCGCGAGCAGATTCGCTCGCTCGGCTTCAGCTACGACTGGGACCGCGAGGTCAACACGACCGACCCCAAGTACTACCGCTGGACTCAGTGGATCTTCGAGCAGCTCTACAAGAAGGGGCTTGCGTATGTTGCAGAGGTGCCGGTCAACTGGTGTCCCGCGCTTGGCACGGTGCTCGCCAACGAGGAAGTGATCGACGGCAGGTCCGAGCGCGGCAACCACCCGGTCATCAGGAAGCCCATGCGCCAGTGGATGCTCAAGATCACCGAGTACGCCGAGCGTCTTCTCAAGGATCTCGACACGCTCGACTGGCCCGAGGGCATCAAGGAAATGCAGCGCAACTGGATTGGCAAGTCCACGGGAGCGCTGGTTGATTTTGGAGTGGCGGTTGAGGTTGAGGGGACAACTGGGACAGCTGAGACAACTGGGACGTCAACCGCGGACCAATTGTCCCAAAAGCCCCATTCGTCTCAGATGTCCCATGACACCATCACCGTCTACACCACTCGCTGCGACACTCTTTTCGGTGCGACGTACATGGTGCTTTCGCCCGAGCACGCGCTTGTCGCCAAGTGGCTTGAGAACGGCACGATCAAGAACGCCGACGCCGTCAAGGAGTACCAGAAGAAGGCCGCCTCTAAGAGCGACCTCGAGCGCACCGAGCTCAACAAGGAGAAGACTGGTGTTCGTCTCGAGGGTGTCGCCGGTGTCAACCCGGTGAACGGCGACGAGCTTCCGATCTTCATCTCCGACTATGTTCTCGCGAGCTACGGTACCGGCGCGATCATGGCCGTTCCCGCGCACGACGAGCGCGACTTTGATTTTGCAAAGGTGTTCAACCTCCCGATCTATCAGGTCGTCGCACCGGTTGGGAAAGTTAACTCCGAAAAGTCCGATGGCTCCGCTAACGCTGCGCCTTCTGGGAATGCCGGAGCGTTAGCGAAGGCTTCGGATAATTCGGAGTTGATTTCTCGCGTTCCTTACACCGGCGATTCCGCTTTCACCGACATCGCGACTGGCGTGATGGTGAACTCGGGCTTTCTGAACGGGCTCTCCGTCGAGGACGCGCGCCCTGCGATGATTAAGTGGCTTGAGGAGAAGGGCGTCGGCAAGGCGAAGACGCAGTACAAGCTGCGCGACTGGCTCTTCTCGCGCCAGCGCTACTGGGGTGAGCCGTTTCCTGTGATCCACTGGGAGGACGGCACGCAGTCTCTCGTCGGCGAGAACGACTTGCCGCTCACGCTCCCCGAGCTTGCCGACTACAAGCCGACCGGCACAGGCGAGCCGCCGCTTGCAAAGGCGACCGAGTGGGTGAACGTCGTCGACCCGAAGACCGGCAAGAAGGGCGTTCGCGAGACGAACACGATGCCCCAGTGGGCTGGGTCTTGCTGGTACTATCTCCGCTACATCGACCCGACGAACGACAAGTGCTTCGCAGACCCCGAGCTTCTCAAGAAGTGGCTCCCTGTCGATCTCTATGTCGGCGGCGCGGAACACGCTGTTCTCCATCTTCTCTACGTGCGCTTCTGGCACAAGGTCCTCTTCGACCTCGGATTCGTTCCCACGCCCGAGC
>JAFYQC010000239.1 GCA_017547265.1 Kiritimatiellia bacterium
CCCAGCGCATTTCCGTTTGTGATGGAAAGCGTCATGTACTTGCCGTCGCTGACTTTTGGGAAAGAGGCGTAGGCTGTCGATGTCAGGCTCAAGTTGCCTCCAAAGTCAGAATTGTCGCCGTACAAGTCAAACTTTGAAACGGGGTTGCTATGTGTCGGCACCGTGGTCAGTGCCACATCAACCGAACCATGAATGTCACCACAGACGGAAATCTTCGTGTTCTGGAAAGCACAGAATTCAAATGCCTCTCCGCCGTTGCCATAGAGATAAATCGGCCCGCACAGCTTGCCGGTACCGCCCGCATAACTATCGACCTCAGATCCGCCAAAGAGAATCCAGCGCCCCATCGTCACCGAGTCTGCCTGATTATAGATGTTTTTGCCGGGTTCAAGGACAAACGTCATGTTCGTGAAGGCATACTCGCGCTGATTGTTCCGGTGCCAAAGAATCGTCTCTTTGGAGTAGAGGACACCATCTGCATCGGCTCCAGGACAACCGGGCGGCGTTACCCAATAGTCCGATTCGGCAACACTCGGCGAAAACGCCGACTGCGCCGCATTGGCCGTTCCGTTTGCCTTCTTCATTGTATAGACCGTCTTGCCCTCGCTGATGTCATAAAGAGCCGACACGATTTTCCCGCCAGTCACGTCCGGATCGTCTTCGACAACAACGGTTCCTATCGGATAAGGCCCGATCATTGGTCCCGCCGAATACGCCGGCAACTTCAGACCGGAGAAATCTGGATTTCTGGCGGCCGCCGTAGCCGACAACTTAAAGAGCTTGATCTTGGTGGATTTCGTCAGGTCAGTCACACCAGACGGCGACGTGTTGTCCCACGCCAACGTTACATTGTTGCCAACGACAATCTCGTCCAGAATCGTCACAGGCGCACTCTGGTTTGTGCCGAACATGCGAATGGTTATCTTCGCCCCGTTCTGCAGTTCCAACGCTCCCAGCGTTGTATATCCCCAGGTGTTCTCGTTATTGTAGAACCAACCACCGTTCTTGACGACAATTCGCCCCGGAATTGTCATCGGATTCAGCTTGATGATGAACTCCAAGTTCGTTTCGACAATCGCACTGCCATGAAAGTCAGACCAGTCGCCGTTGACGTTGAAAATCTGGAACGACGAAGCAGACGTTCCAAACGAAGCCCCTGTACCCGATGCGCTCTCGAAAGTCGCGTTCAAGTCATATCGGTTGCTCGAACTCGGACGAATGAAGGTTGTTGGAGTAGCCTCGTCTGCCTCAATGACAACCTTTCCGGCGATTTTCGAGGTCGCCTCCCATTCATACTGCGATCCCGAAAGCATACGCAATTCCGGCCAGGTCACCGTCTTGTTTGATCCGACACGCTGCAAAACCGTTCCAGCACAGGCAATCATCTTCCCGCCAAAAGTCATGTCGGTAGATGGATAGGCTATTAACCGCTTGCCCGAGGGAATGAAATACGTCTTGTTGCTACCTGTTTCATCTGGCCTTGCGCCATCGCTCCAGTGTTCGCCGCGCGTGAAGGAGCAGAACTGGCCATCGTCTTGGGTTATCATATAGACATCACAGTCAGACTGCTGCGTCTCAGCCTTCAGCGAACATATGGCGACAACCCCTGTCATCAAGCATAAACCCGTACGCATGTGCATAAAAAACACTTTCGTTTTCATTTCGTTTTCCTTTCGTTTCCCTTTTCTGTCTAAAGGGTGAGTCATATTATACTATGAGGCCGACGATTTTTTCATTTGAAATCTTTGCAAATTATTTTGAAATATTTGCCGCACATCCTATAGACAGCCTGACCTTGATTTGATATAGTTCGTTCTTATGAAGAAGATAGGCATTCTCATAGAGCGGCAGAGGGCATTTGGACGACAGCTCTGTTCGGGTATCGTCCAGTATGCGCAAACGTGCGATGACTGGTCGCTCACCATGCTCGACTGGGATGACCTCACATGCACATCGCACCTCAAGGGATTTGACGGATTCATCGTACGCCTGACCAATGATGACGTTGCAAAAACGTTCGCACAGACCGGAAAGCCATTGGTAGATGTATTTGAGGGTTGTACCTCTCAGCCGTTCGTGAAGGTGATTCAGGACGCCACGCGCATTTCCCAACTTGCTGTCAGGCACTTCATCCTGCACCACTTTTCAACATTCGGCTTTTTCGGGCACGAAGGGATGGCGTATTCGGACATGAGACGCCATGCGTTCGTTGAATGTTTGCGACTGCATCGCATGGGATGTTTCATCTACAATACGCCTGCTTCCGCCATACGGAACTTCGAATACAATGTCATATGGAAAGAGAAGTACTCCGCTGATTCAGAAGAGCGCTCAATCGCCAGATGGGTCAGAAAACTTCCAAAGCCGATTGCCGTATTCGCCTCGCACGACCTGCGCGCCTACCAGCTGATCAAGGTCTGTCGCGAACTTGGGGTCGCCGTACCTTCAGAGATCGCGGTTCTTGGAGTCGATGACGACGAGATCCTCTGCAACTTCACCGATCCTACAATCTCAAGCATCGATCCCAACGCATGCGGAATAGGGTTCAAAGCCGCCGAGACGCTTTCTGCGCTCATGAATGGCACACACTGTCCGCCTATTGTCCGTGTCAAAC